>JAJDWM010000750.1 GCA_022825595.1 Bryobacterales bacterium
GAACTGCCACATCCCTGTGGCGCTGGCGTGCGAGCGGGCCTTCGGGCGGAAACCGGACTCTGCCATCGCGAGGAAGAAGAGCTCCTTGGGCACCTCTTCCTCTTCCAGGATGCGCTCGATCATCTCCCGGTAGGCCGAACCGCGCCCCAGCGAGATTCGCAGGGTCGCCTTGCCGCGCGTAGTCTTGGTGAAGTACGTCAGCAGGCGCTCCACGTGGCTGTTGAGCATCAGCGGAAGCTCGGACCTGGTGTTCCGTAGCCACTCTTCGTGCGTTAGGGCCTTTGGCGGCTCCGGCAGGTCCAGCGACAGCAATTCGTCCAGCAGGGCAGCCTCTTCCTCGACAGCCACTGGCATTTCCGGGCGAACCGGCGGAGGCACGTGGTGGAGGCCCAACGAGCCGACCCGGGCTGCCGACTCGGACTGCTCGACCGCTGAGACCTGCTCGGACCCGCCACTCGTGCGGTCCGCGGCCCGATCGCCGCCGGACGCCACGGGCATTTCCCCGACCGCCATGCTGGGATCGATGCGTGTGCAGCCGGCCAACAGGGCGGTCGTGCAGAGGACAGCGCCCAGCAGGCCCAGTCCGTATCGCTCCGTCAGCAGTCGTCGAGAACTCTCGAACGACCTCTCTCCACAGCCTGAGTACACATGGTCCGCCACACGCCCAATCATCACAAAGAGATCCCTAAGTGCCGCGGTGGGCGGCTCGCAATCATAGTACCCTATCCGGCCGGGCGGTGGGGCGCTGCGGCCCTGTGCGGCAAAGTCGGCGCGGGCAGGCCGACGAATCAAGCCGGCCTCGGGGCGCGGCCTCGCGCAGTCCCGTTCCCCGGGCCCGGCGTTGTCCCGGTGGTACGATTGCGGATCGACAGTCAAGCCGGGCCGCTGCGAGCGGCCGGACCAAAGGGGGATCAGCAATGGCAGTAGCGAAGCCACGCGTGGCAGTGATTATGGGCAGCACGTCGGACTGGCCCACCATGAAGGCGTGCTCAGAGACGCTTGAACGGTTCGGCGTTCCCCACGAGTCCAAGGTCAGCTCAGCTCACCGGACGCCTGCCATGACCGCGGAGTACATCAGCTCGGCGGAGGGCCGCGGGATCCGCGTCATCATCGCGGCGGCCGGCGGGGCGGCCCACCTTGCCGGAGTGTGCGCCGCCCACACCGTGCTACCGGTGCTCGGTGTGCCCATGCCTAGCGTGCTCGACGGCATCGACTCGCTGCTGTCGACCGTGCAGATGCCCGGCGGCATCCCGGTCGGGACACTTGCCATCGGCAAGGCCGGTGCCAAGAACGCGGCCCTTCTCGCAATCGCCATCTTGGCGACGTCGGACGAGTCGCTGCGCGGCGCGCTTAAGGACTTCCGCGCCGAGCAGGAAGCGAAAATCCGCAGTGCGACTCTCGGCTGACCTGCGGAGCTGGGACGCGCGGGTGGTCGCCCGGACGTTCTGGTACGCTCAATTGCCACAGCCATGCTGTCACCGCTGACCATCCTCGCGATCGCAATCGCGGTCGTGTTCGTCCTCATCCTCCGGCTGAGGATCAACGCCTTCATCGCTCTCATCACGGCGGCCACGACCGTCGGGCTGCTGTCGCCGAACGTCGGGCTGGAGGAGGTGATGCCCTCGGTGGCGCAGGAGTTCGGCGGCGTGTGCGCGAGCATCGCCATCGTGATCGGCCTCGCGGCGCTCATCGGGCAGTGCCTCATGGAGAGTGGTGCCGCGGACAAGATCGTGCGGGTGTTCGTCCGGGCCTTGGGAGAGAAGCGCGCCTCGCTGTCCCTGCTCACCAGCGGGTACGTGCTATCCGTCCCGGTCTTCTTCGACACCGTCTTCTACCTTCTGGTCCCGTTGGCCCGCGCAATGCGGGTCCGGATGGGCAAGAACTACCTGCTGTTCCTGATGGCGATCTCGGCAGGGGGCGCGGTGACGCACTCGATGGTGCCGCCGACGCCTGGGCCGCTGGCGATGGCGGCGACGCTGGAGATCGACCTCGGCGTGATGATCTTGGTGGGAGCGATCATCGCCGTACCGATGTCCCTCGGGGGCTGGCTGTTCGGCGTACTGCGGGACCGCCAGATCGACGTGCCCCTGCGCGAAACGCAAGGCCTGACCCTTGAGGAGCTGGAGGAGCTGGCCCGCAAGCAGGAGAAGCACCTGCCGAGCTTCTTCATGGCGATGCTGCCAATCGTATTGCCGGTCGTTCTGATCGCCTCCAACACGCTCACGGGTGCGCTGGGAATTGAGGGTTCGCTGCGCGCACTTACGGCGTTCCTCGGCAACCCCAACCTCGCCCTGCTGGCATCGGCGGGGATCGGGCTGGCGCTGCTGGCGCGCCACAAAGGCTACTCCCTCGCCCAGCTGGCCGGTCCGGTGGAATCCGCTCTGGCGAGCGGCGGGCTGATCATCCTGATCACCGCCGCGGGCGGCTCCTTCGGGAAGATGCTCGTCCGGGCCGACGTGGGAACGGTGATAGGACAGGCGTCCCAGGAGTTCGGGGTTCCGATCCTGCTGCTGGCCTTCCTGCTCGGGACGCTGCTGAAGGTGGCCCAAGGCTCGGGGACGGTCGCGATGATCACCGTGTCGTCGATCATGGCTCCGCTCGTTCTCGACACGCCGCCGGGATTTCACGTCGTGTACGTGGCCTGCGCGATCGGCTCCGGATCTATGGTTGGCTCTTGGATGAACGATTCCGGATTCTGGGTGTACAAGCAGATGTCCGGGTTGACTGAGACCGAGGCGCTGCAGACTTGGACGCCCCTGTTGGCGGTGATGGGCGTGATCGGCTACGTCGTGACGCAGATCGCCGCGGTCATCGCGCCGCTGACCTGACGGGCCGAGACGCCCGAGACAGAACCTAGCGTTGAGGGACAGGTCGTCTTGTTCCCATGGGTCGCCAATCCATGCGTCGCCGGTCGCTAGACAGGGGGCGGCATGCGGCCAGGCATGCATTCAAGGCCCGTTCCCACCGGTCTGTTCGCGGCGGTGTCCACGTGGGCCGAACGGCAGCCATCGGTGTGCTCGGTCATCCTACTTCGGATCACGTGCGCGGGCAGATGCACGGGTCAGACTCCGACTGGGACATCGTTGTGCTGTACGACGGCGAGCGCCCCTGTCTCTCTGCTCCTAGTTGGGTTGCCGATGGTCGGCCCGTGGACTGAGTGCCGATCCCGTGGGATCAAGCACCGCGACAGCAAGAAATGTCTGGTGTCTCGCATGCCCCTGCAGAAGTAGGCCAGTGCGTGCATGGTGCGGCGCTGCCCGCACCGTAGAGTCACCATATGAACGTTCCGACGGCCTAGCGTCAGCTGCACGAAGCCCCCATCTGCTTGGACCTAGCAATGTACTCCTTGGGCACGCACCAGCGCATCGGCGTCGACAGCAACTAAGAGCCTTGTTGGAACTTCGGCCCTCACCCACCGGACGAGGTTTTCCTCCCTGTGACCCGCCAAGAGCTCGCTGCGGACTCTGTCAATGCTGAAGACTCGGCCCTTGCTGAGGTGATGAATCAAGCTCTTCCAGAAGCCCGGGCAGATGTCAAACGAGTAATTCAGGTTCTTCGCTGTGATGAACACGTCCGAATCCACGAGGTAGATTCGATCCGAGATCATGGGAGATCCGCACCCAACCGCTTGGCGTACTTTTCGAATGCTCCACCCCGAAGCCCCGTCAGGCCATAGGCTTGCTTGAAGCCGATTCGGCCCTCCATCGCCGCGCGCAGGACGTGGCTCGCAAACAACTCGCCGACACGCGTGTTCTGCTCGTTGTAGAAGTTGCCCCCGCTCCGTGTGGCGGCGCGTGCGCGTTCTCGGTTGACGTATTTCTCGTAGAAAGCGAAGAAGGTCCTGCGGTCGACAAGTTCCAGATCGAGGGCTCGGCGGGAAGCGACTATCGGGCTCACTTTGAAAATCCGTGCGAGCGTCCTGAAGGGCTCCTGCTGCCTCCTCACTCCCATCCACCGCGCCCTTAGCTCCCGAGCTGGCACGAGGAGCTCCGCCGCCGCTTGGTTGCACCAGTCCTCGACGTCGGTGCCCTCAGGGGCCAAACCCTCGAAACCCGAGAGTCCCTCGCTTCCGAGCCAAACGTGCGCAAGCTCGTGAGCGAGTGTGAACATCTGGGCCGCCTTGGCATCCGCACCGTTCACGAAGATCAGCGGAGCGTAGGAATCCGTCAGCGCGAAGCCGCGGAACTCTTCCACGCTTAGCTTGCGGTGGGAGTTATTCCCCACCACTCCGTTGATCACCGCCATCACATTGAGTTGTTCGATCGCCCGGCGCAATGCGCTCACAGCGTCCTGCCAAGTACCGACCTCGGCCGCCCAACCGCCACCAAGTCCGAGTGCCCGCCGCATCTCACGACCCGCAGCGTCCGGCTCATCGGAAAGACGGGCGCAGCCAACGAAGTCCAACGGTTCCGCGTCGTTCTCGACTAGGGACTCTCGCAGCCATCCCTGCCGCCGTTGCATTGTGTAAAGTGTCTCGAGCAGGTCAGGGCTCGGTCTATCTTCCCTGCCGCCCCTCACAGTGCGATAGTCAGGAACCGGAAGGCGTTCTTCCGGCGGATTGGGCAGGAACAGGTACCCGAAGGGCGTATGCGTAGCCTTGGCAAACTTCTCCAGCTGCTTCAGCGTCGGGTGCGGGTCACCTCGGATCCAGTCCGGGAGCTGCGGAATGTGGGCCGCAAGGTGCTCGCAATCCCAGCCAGCACGTTCGCACGCCCAAACAAGCATCTCGGCGGGCACGGAAACTCGGGTCATGCCCTTTTCCTCTGAACTGCATCCCGCAAGAGCCGGACTGTGGACGGACCTCGGTAGTGGGGCCTCTTGGTAGGGCGTGCCAGCCCCATGCACACGCTCGCCGTGTCCATCATGTCTCGAATCACCCGTCAGCTGCGGGCGTTCTCTTTGGCAGCGAGACCTGTCGCGCTCGCATCGCAAAGCACGATGGGTGATGCGACTTTCCCAACGACGCTGCGCCGCTCAGCAGGCCCCGGAATCGGCACTGTAAGTCTTGCTACCCAGTCCTTCGTCGCTTGGACCGTCGAGATCCTGGGGCCTGCCCTCTTGCCCTCTTGACTGCTTTGTCGAACGAAGTGATACAAGAATCGTAACCGCTCGGGAGGGAGGTTGCGCCGGGGCTCGCAGACCGTCGGATTCGCGGAGGCTTCCAGTTCCAAAGTTCCTGTATTCGCCTCGCTCGTGCTCGCTCCGCCGGAGCCGCGTGTCGCCTTCCGCCTAGGGCATTGAGGGCAGGCACGCGCAGCGTCCAGCGGAGGCTTGGACCGCCAGCTGTCAGAGCCAGGCGACGCTGGCAGCAGCCAACAGAGACAGCAGCGCTCGTGGTCTGCGCGCTTGTCTCAGAGGGACTGCGCTAAGTTTGGCTCGGCCGAGGTCGCGGGCCAGGCTCCGCTCCCACGGCCAAGAATCTGCCGATCGAGACCCGCGCGAGACCGCCAGCCCTGCCAACGCTCAGGCCCGCTAGTGTTGTAGAATGAACACATAGCAGCAGAATTCGCGCCATGGCGGGAAACTCTTCGAACACCCCCCAGGGCGGACAGCTCGAGCTCGACGGCCGCGACGCCAACATTAGGCCCATAGACATCGAGCACGAGATGCGCAAGTCGTATCTCGACTATGCGATGTCCGTCATCATCGGTCGTGCCCTGCCCGATGTGCGTGACGGGCTCAAGCCCGTACAGCGCCGCATCCTGTACGCCATGCGCGACGAGGGCCTGCGCTCGAACCGCCCTCCCAAAAAGTGTGCCCGCATAGTCGGGCAGGTGATGGGCCGATACCATCCCCACGGCGATTCCTCGATCTACGACACGCTCGTGCGTATGGCCCAGCCATTCAGCATGCGCCAGCTCTTGATCACGGGTCAGGGCAATTTCGGATCCGTAGACGGGGACCCGCCCGCGGCGATGCGTTACACCGAGGCGCGCTTGGCTCCCTATGCCGAAGCGCTGCTAGACGACATCGAACTGGACACGGTGGACTTTCGTCCCAACTATGACGATTCCGCCCAAGAGCCCGAGTGCCTCCCAGCCTCCGCCCCCAACCTGCTTGTCAACGGCGCTGACGGCATCGCCGTCGGCATGGCGACCCATATCCCCCCGCACAACTTGGCAGAGTTGGTCGATGCGACCATTCAGCTGATCAAGCACCCGAAGACGCGCCCTGAGCGCATCATGGCCATCGTGCAAGGGCCGGACTTTCCCACGGCTGGCATCCTTTGCGGAACGAGCGGAATCCGCCAAGCCTACTACACCGGCCGAGGGCGCCTTGTGGTCCGCGCCAGAGTCGCGACAGAGTCCCGTCCCAAGGGGCGGCACGCGATCATCGTCACCGAGCTCCCCTACCAGGTCAACAAAGCCCGCCTGATCCGCAAGGCGGCGGACCTAGTGAACGCCAAGAAGCTCGCTGGCATCAGCGACATTCGCGACGAGAGCGACCGCAAGGGGATGCGGATCGTGTTCGAGCTGAAGCGCGGCGAGAATCCAGGGGTCGTCCTAAACAACCTCTACAAGCAGACCGACCTCCAACACGGCTCGGGAGTGGCGCTGCTGGCCATCGTTGATGGCAGG
The DNA here is from genome assembly GCA_022825595.1 of Bryobacterales bacterium. Lineage (GTDB taxonomy): Bacteria > Acidobacteriota > Terriglobia > Bryobacterales > UBA6623 > VXMF01. The sequence continues at coordinate 6,579 of JAJDWM010000750.1, forward strand.
CCCAAGACCGTCGGCCTTGTCGAGTATCTCAGGTTATTCATCGCCCATCGCCAGGAAGTTGTCCGGCGCAGGACCAACCACCTGTTGCGCAAGGCCCGCCGCCGGGAGCACCTGCTGCTGGGCTTCGCAAAGGCTCTTCTGCGCATTGACGAGGTCATCGCGTTGATCCGCTCGGCCGACAACCCCAAGCACGCCAAGGCGGGCCTCGTCGGCGAGGTCGAGATCGACTACCGCCGCTTCCTGCCGCAGGGAGTTGCGGTCGACACTCGGCCCTTCGAATTCACCGAGCGTCAGGCCCAGGCCATCATCGAGCTCCAGCTCCAGCGGCTCACAAACATGGAGCGGCAGAAGATCCACGACGAGCTCGAGGGCGTTCAGGAGAAGATTCGCGGCTACGAAGAGATCCTCGGCAGCCAGGACGAGCTCAATCGGGTGGTCATCGGCGAGCTCCGAGCGATAAAGAAGAAGTTCGCCAGCCCGCGCCGCACTGAAATTGGCGCGGAAGTCCGGGAAATCTCGATCGAGGACCTCATCGCCGACGAGGACATGGTGGTGACCGTCACCAAGAACGGGTACCTCAAGCGCACCGCCCTGGACACCTACCGGAAGCAGTCCCGCGGCGGCCGGGGAAGGATTGGCATGGCGACGCGTGACGGCGACTTCATCGAGTATCTGCTGTCCGTCACTACCCACTCGTACCTCCTGGTCTTCACCAACCTCGGCCGCGTCTACTGGCTCAAGGTGTACAACATCCCGGAGGTGGCCGCCGCAGGCAAGGGCCGAAACATCGTCAACCTACTCAAGCTGCAGCCCGAGGAGACGGTCCAAGCCCTGCTTCCGGTCACCGACTTCGACCCGACCCGATTCGTGGTGATGGTTACCAAGCGCGGCAAGGTGAAGCGCTGCTCGCTCGATCAGTTCTCGCGTCCTCGCTCCATCGGGATCATCGCGCTGATCCTTCTCGAAGGCGACGAGCTCGTCGCCGCCCGACTCGCCGGGGATGAGGAGTGCATCCTGATCGCCACTCGGCTGGGGCAGGCCGTGCGCTTCGAGAGCAGCGAGGTGCGTCCCATGGGCCGGGTTGCCCAAGGCGTGATAGGCATTCGGCTGGCGGACGGAGACCAAGTGGTAGGGATGCTCTGCGCGACGGATGAGGACTACGCCCTCACCATCCTCGAAAAAGGGCAGGGCAAGCGCACGAAGATCGGCAAGTACCGTCTCACTGCGCGCGCCGGCAAGGGTGTGCTGAACGCCAAGATCACGCGCTACAGCGGCGCGGTCGTTGCCGTGCTTGGCGTCCAGATCGACGACGAGCTCATGCTCATCAGCCGCAACGGCAAGACGTTGCGTATCGATTCGAACAAGATCCGCCTCACGGGCCGATGGGCGCGCGGCGTGCGGCTCGTGGACCTCGAGAAAGGCGATCAGGTCGCCGCCGCATCGGTCGTGCCGCGCACGGACGACATCGAAGAACCGATGCTCCTTCCTGTCCAGTAGCCGCGACGGTGCCCTTCAGCGGGCGCCGACCGAGGCGGATAGCTGGCCGTCCGCCTCTGGCGAGGAGTCGCTGGGCCGGAGCACAGTCAGCCGCACGGACTCTAAGGGGCGGCGCACGTCATTGCGCTTGCGGGGAGGGCCGATCCACAGCGTGGAAATCGCCTCCGCGGTCGCTTCCTCGCCCCGCGTCCGCCCGGCGATGCGCAGCGGGTAATCCCCCGCGGCCACGCGCGCGTCGACCAGCAGGTCGATGAAGACGGTCGGGATCACCACGTTGTCCCCGTCCCCGGACGGGCCGAAGTACTGGTCCGCAGTAAAGGCCGCCCGCGTGGCCGCAATGCCGTCGGGCGCGTCCTCCAGCCACACGTCCACCGCTCCAGAAAAGCCTGGCTCGGGGATCAGAAGCACTCCCACAGACAGTCCACCGCCCTGCACGACGTTCAGGTTCTCAGGATCCGAGAGCAGGACAAATCGCGGCTCGCGGCGCTCGACGTGGAGCCGGTACGCCATGTCCGGTCCGGTCCTTCCGATACGGTCGCGGACCACGAGCCTGTACTCTCCGCTTTGCGCGGGGCGCACGTGCAGCAAGGAGTCCGGATTGCCGATGACCGTTCCCTGGCCGGACATCAGGTCGTCGTGAGAGGCCACGAGGTTCCCCTCGGCGTCGAATAGTTCCAGGACAGTGTCAATGCGCGGCAGGCCCAACTGAGCTGCCACGGTTGTGACCGCCAGCGGCTCGCCCGCCTCCAGCTGCAGCCAGTACTCGTCCTGGCCACCCCTTCCGCCCGCTAGCACGCCGTTGCAGGCGCTGCCGACCGCTGCCGGCCGAAACCGCGCGCAGTCCGGCTCCTCAAGATCGGAGACCACAAAGCTGAGCGCGTCGTTGATGCCCCCGGGCGATCGCACCCAGATCCGCCACAGGCCACGCGGCGCGTCGGCCGGCAGCCTGAATTCGGCCTGGAGGCGGTCGTCGCTACGGCCGGACACGTGCGCTTGCACGGCCTCGCCGCCCACCGTGTCGGTGCGCAGCGGGATGGTGAATGGAAACGTCAGCCGGTAGTACTCGGCCCTGCGCACCGGCTGCATCCAGACTTCCCCGACGTCCGCCAGCCCTCGGCCCCGGAGGGATACGGTGACATCGGACCCTGCCCTCGCCCCCAACGGGGAGGCAGCCTCCACGACCGGCGTCTGGCCAATCCGCAGCATGTAGCCGCAGTTCTTGTTGCAGTTGACACGTTGCGGCCCCCGGTACTGGTCCAGCTTCAGGTAATGCGGACCTGTCCGCTCGAAGACGTGCTCGAGAAAGGGCGTCTCAAGGTAGTCGTCGCGGTCGTCGCTGAAGGCGACCTGCTCGCCTCGCGAGTCCAGCAGCTCGAGGTTGTTCTCCAGGAAGCCGCCGTACTCCAGCGAGCGCAGGTCGAAGATCCAGCGTTCGCCCGCCTCGGCTTCGAAGCGGAAGGTGTCCACGTCCTCGATCGTGTGCATGGCGCCGTGCAGCGTCTGCGTGCGGAGGTCGATCTGCTGCGCTTGGCTAAGGGTGTCGTTTGGCTCGACCTCGCGAGCCGGCCGCATCTCGTGGACGTAGAAGAGGCGCGAGTTGGAGCGCCCCCGTGGTGTCCGCAGCGTCGCTATGTGCGGACCCGGCGGGGCGTCGGCCGCAATCCGCACCGTGGCGATCAGGCCGCCGTCCGGGCCGGCCCGGCCTGCCTCGCCCGTCAAGTGCGGGGAGTCGAACTCGAGCGCGGCCGGCAGCTCAAGGTTGGTGCCGGCGAGCAGCACCTCCACTTCTTGGCCGACCTGCCCTCCGAACGGCTCGATGCGATCCAGCCATGGATCGCCGGGCGCCTCGCTGGCCCCCGCCCGGAAGGCAATGGCGAACAGCGCCAGGGCGAGGCCAGTGCGCCTAGGCGAACAGTTCGCGGATCGGCTCGCCGCCATCGTTGATCCTTATGGGCCTGCCCGCGGCGTGGTACTCCTTGTGGGCGTCGATGCCCAGCTTGCGGTAGACGGTGGCGCCGAGGTCCTCGATCGAGACCGGCCGGTCGTCCGGCTCCGCACCCAGCCTGTCCGAGCTCCCGATTACCTGCCCGCCGGGCACGCCCGCCCCGGCCGCGGCGATGGAGAACACGCCTGGCCAGTGGTCGCGGCCCGCCGAGTGGTTGATCTCGGGCGTGCGGCCGAACTCGCCGATCGCAAGCACGAGTGTGGTGGACAGCAGCCCGCGTGAGTCCATGTCCTCCAGCAGGGTGTTGAATGCCTGGTCGAACTCCGGGTATAGCCTGCTGTTGGTCTTGTCGTTGTCGCTGTGCGTGTCGTAGCCCCCGTGGAAGACCGTCACCAGGCGCACCCCAGCCTCGATCAGCCGGCGCGCCAACAGCGCTCCCTGGCCTCCGGTCGTCCGGCCATACGCGTCGCGCAGCTTGTCGGGCTCGGACCCGATGTCGAATGCCCGCTTGGCCTGCGGCGAGCTCACCAGATCGAGCGCTTTCTGGTAGAAGTGGTCCATGCTGGAGACCACGTCCGACTTCTCGAGGGCTTCAAGGCGTGCGTCGAGCCGCTCCAGCAGGTGCGCCCGGCCCCGCGCCTCCTCTAGGCCGAGCCCTGTCGGGAGCGACAGATCCTGCACTGAGTACTTCTCCTTGGCCGGATCGCCGGCGACGAACGGGTCGTAGGCCGATCCCAGGAAGCCCGCGTCCGCGCTGATGTCCCGCTTCGGGATTACGACGAAGGGAGGCAGGCCGTTGCGGGCCCCGCGTTCGCGGGCCACGACCGAGCCGTAGACCGGGTGCTTGTATGCGTTGTTCGGGCGCTGTCCGGAAAACGCGTACTGCTTCGCCTTCTCGTGAATGGCCTCGAGCGAGAACATCGACCGGATCACGGAGAATCGTCCTAGGTTGGCTGCGCTGCGCGGCAGCAGCTCGCTGAAGCGCACGCCTGGCACGGCCGTCGGGATCGTTTCGAATCCGCCCCGGATTCCGGCCGGGGCCTCCGGCTTGGGGTCGAAGGAGTCGTGCTGGCAGACCCCGCCGCTTTGGAAGAAGACCAGACACGAACGCTCGCTGCGTCCCGGCGAGGCCGCGAGCAGCTGCGGCAGGGTCACTCCAGCAATCGAGGTCCCGCCGACGCGGAGGAAGTCGCGCCGGGAGTACCGGGCGCGCATGTGGGAAAGCAGCATCGGCGGTCACCTCACAGGTTCATCTGGAATTCCTTGGTGTTCAGGACGGCCCACAGCACGTTGGCCAGCCGCTGACGCCGGTCCCGGCCTGCGGCGGCCTCCTCGGCGAGGTAGGCCTCGATCCCCCGCCGCTCGTCGTCATCCGGACGGCGCGACAGGGCCCGTGCGTAGAGCGCGTCCACCACCTGCCCGTCGCTGAGGCCGCTCTCGAGGAGCCGCTCTACGACGAACCCCTCGGCGCGTGCCCTTGCGGCCAGGACGTCCCCGTTCATCATGAGCAGCGCCTGAGCCAGCGAGGGCGCGTTGGAGCGGTCCTCCATAACATCCCTTCGGGGGTGGCCGAATGTCGTCAGGAACCGCGTCGCTCCGATGCTCGCGACCAACAGCTTGGGCGACGTCCCGGGGGGGTATCCTCGGAAAGCCTCGGGAACTCCGGTGACTTGGCTGATCGCGTCCAGCAGCACTTCTGCCGGGAGCTTGCGCGGCAGGTAGCGCGCGAACAGGGCGTCCTCCAGCGGGCGCTCGCCGCCCGGCCGCACGGGAGCGTGGGCCGCGAGTTGGTAGGCCTGCGAGTTCAGGATGAGGCGGTGGAGCGACCTGAAGCGGAAGCCGGAATCGATGAAGTGGCGCGCCAGCGCGTCCAGCAGTGCCGGGTGAGACGGACGGTTGGTCGATCGGAAGTCGTCGAACGGCTCCACGATGCCCCGCTGGAAGTATTCGTGCCAGACGCGGTTTACCGTGGCCCGGGCGAACTGGATGCGCTGGTCGCGCGTGATCCAGTCGGCCAGCGCGGCCCGGCGAGTCGTCCCGCCCGCAATCTCTGGCTCGCTGCCGTCTAGGAATCGTGGTGCGACGGTGCGCTTGGTGACCGGGTGTTCGGTCTCGCCCTCGCGCGCGTCGTACCAGACCCTGCGGTACTGGCCGTACCCGTGCTTGACCCGCACGCGGGCCAGGAAAGCCGCCAGGCCGTAGAAGTCGTCCTGGGTCAGGTTCTCGAGCGGGTGGTTGTGGCACTGCGCGCACTCGATGCGCTGTCCGAGGAACAGCCTCGTGATCGTGGGGACGGCCTTCTCGACCTCGAAGGTCTTGAGCATGAAGTCGATGGCCGGGTGCCAGAAGTTGCCAGCCGGCCGGACTGTCGTGTCTCCCACGGCCGTCAGCATCTCCCGCACGGTCCGGTCGTACGGCCAGTCCTCCCGGATCGAGTCGTGCAGCCAGCGCTTGAACGAAGCGTTGGTGCGTCCCTGCGAGTAGTACTGCGAGTTCCGGAACCAGTCCTCGAACTTCACCAGCCAGTGGGTAGTGTGCTCTTCCCGCTCCAGCAGCGCGTCGATTAGGGTCGCTCGCTTGCCCTGGGCATCGCTTGCCAGGAAGCTGGCGGCCTCCTCTCGGGTGGGCAGGATGCCGGCGGCATCCAGGTAGACCCGGCGCAGGAACGTGCGGTCGTCGCTGGGCGGGAAAGGCTCGATGCCCACTCGCCGCAGCTTCCCGAAGACGTGGGTGTCGATCAAGTTTGCCGGTTCGGGAATCCCCGGCGGGACAGCTGGCTGCCGCTCGACGACGATGATCTGGGATGCTGCGGCCTTGCCCATGGCCCGCGCCAAGAGCGTGGTCATGCCGGTGCCCGCTGCGGTGACGACGGCGCCTTCGCCGAGGCGGACCACGGCCTCGTCGTCAACCGAGAAGCGCACCTCGGCGGTCATGTCCCGAGTGGTCCCGTCCGACAGCCGGCCCACTACGACCACCGGCTGCGAAGTCCCCGATTCGGCCAGTACGGCCTCGGCCGGATAGACCTCGAGGCGCTCCAGCCGCGTGCCGCCGGAGCCGTAAGGGGCCCCTTGGCGCAGCCACTCCAGAATGGTCCGGTACTCATCGCTCTCGCGGGTCATCAGCTGGCCGCCCCCGTGCGCCAGTTCGAAGGAGGGCTTGGCCAGCAGCAGGGACTTCGCGGGATCTTGAAGTGAGACGCGGCGGCCATCGTGCTGCCTCACGATCATGTCGTGGTCCAAACGCGGATCCGAGCCGTACAGGGAAAGCCTGAAACCGTTCTGCCCTGCCGGCGAGCCGTGGCAGGAGGAGGAGTTGCAGCCCTTCGTGGTCAGGATCGACAGCAGGTCCCTCTCGAAGCCGATGCCGACCTGCGAGGCGACTTCGGCGACTTCGACAGCGGCGGTGGCCAAACCCTCGGCGCAGCGCGCCTCGACCACGGCACGTCCGGGCACGCGCGCCCTGAGCACGCCGCCCTGCACCGCGACGATTCCCGGCGCGTCGCTAACGACTTGGCACTCGCTGCCGCCATCGACCAGGATGCGCTGCGTCGCTCCCGGCCCTTGCAGGCGGATGCCGGCGGGCTCGATCGCTACCGCAAGAGCGCAGGGAACTGCCAGAAGACTGCCCGTCACCGCAGCGATGGACACACTCCCACCCACATAGTCAGAGTAGTCAAGCCGCGCCGCGGAGGCAAGCGGCCGGCCCGATCTGGGGCCTCGACAGACGCCCTCGGCGAGCCTCGCGCGTCGGGGCGCCGTCAGGTGGCGCGCTCGCGCCATCGCTCTCCGAGGTCGATCGGCAACGCCAAGAATCCTTGTCCACGCGAGGGCACCCAACAGTGGGCTTTGGCAGTTTTTTGGAGAGTTGGCGCCGCCGTCAGGCCCGCTCGCCTAAGCCCCGTGGTACGCTACCCGTCAGGCCATGGGGTCGCTCCAGCCTTGGTGCGCCGCCTAGGGCCGGGCCGGTGACCATTGAACATCCTCCTCTATAACCCCGACAATCAGGTCACCAAGAACTACATGCCGCACCTGTGGATGTTTGTTCTGCAGGCGCTGACCCCGCCGGGCCACAAGGTCTTCCTGATCGACGGCAACGCTCGGCACATGACCGAGGACGACATCGCGCAGTTCGTCCGCGACCACGACATCCAGCTTGCCGGGATCGGGGCCATGACGCGCATGGCCGCCCGCGCCTACCGAATGGCGGACGCCATACGCGCGGCTGGTGCGAAGGTCGTCATGGGCGGTCCCCACGTCACCGAGGTGCCCGACGAGCCCCTCGGGCGGGACGGTGAGCCGCGCCACGCGGATGCGGTCGCCTTGGGCGAGGCGGACGACATCTGGCCCAAGATCGTACGCGACGCCGAAGCCGGCAGGCTGCAGGACGTCTACATGCCGGTTGACGAGCGGGGTGTCGAGGTCAAGCCGTCCCTGGAGGACTATCCCGAGATCCCTTGGGAGTCGATGGACCTGACCCAGTTCGACCTGATCGCCAAGATCCCCAAGTGGGGCCGGTACCTGATGGAGAAGGCCGGGAGCACATGGAAGAGCTTCTACGTCGTCCCCATCGAGTCCGGGCGCGGCTGCCCGTACGGCTGCGACTTCTGCACGGTGACCGGGTTCTTCGGGGACTCGATCCGCTTCCGCAGCAACCAGAGCGTGGTTGACGAGATCCTGCGGCTCAAGGCCCGCGCCAAGGCCGAGGGTGGCCGCGTGGCCGTGTTCTTCATCGACGACAATTTCGCCATCAACAGGAAGAGGACGAAGTCGCTGCTGCGCGAGATGATCGCCCAAGGCGCCAAAGTGCCGTGGGTCGCCCAGATCAGCATGAACCTGCTCAAGGACGAGGAGCTGGTCGACCTGATTAAGGAGAGTGGCGGGCGCTGGATCTTCATGGGACTGGAATCCATCGACCCGGCGAGCCTTAAGGACGTCAACAAGGGTTTCAACAAGCCCGCGCTGTATGGCGACGTCCTCGAGCGCCTGGCTAGCCGCGGCATCTACTCGATCACATCGTTCATCTTCGGGATGGACGGCGACCGACGGGGCGTGGCGCGGACCACGCTCGACACCATTGCCACCTGGCCGCCCGGCCTGCCCGTCTACGGGCTGATGACCCCGTATCCGGCGACGCCGCTCTACGACAGGCTGATGGAGCAGGGTCGGCTGACCCGTCCCCGGCACTGGCTGGACTTCAGGCCCTTCCGCATGGCCTACACTCCGCTGCACATCAGCATTGAAGAGGCCGAGGCTGAGGTTGATCTGGCGTGGAAGGAGTCCTACTCGCCCGAGGCCACTCGCGAAGCCTTGGAGAAGGTTGCCCACCGCCCGTTCCACGAGCGGGCCGTCCTCTTCTTCACCCGCCTGGCCTTCCGGGGCATCTACTTCCCGCAAATGACGAAGCGGCACTGGGTCGCGCTGCTGTGGCAGAATCGGGCCAGCTTCTTCCGCATATTGGTTGACGGGTACAGGGCGCTCAGGGACCACCGCAGCGGCAAGGGGCAGCCCCCCGCCTACAGCCCCCCGCCGCCACAAACGCGCCGGGACCGAGAGGGGAAGGGCGTAGCGGTCCGCGTCTGACGCTCCGCCCCCGGAGCGCTCAGAACCGCATGGCGGTGAAGCCGCCGTCGACGAAGACCTCCGCGCCCGTGATGAAGGCCCCGGCTTGGGCGGAGACCAGCAGCAGGGCCGCCCCCACTAGTTCGTGGGCCTCGCCGAAGCGGCCCATGGGCGTCTGCTCCATGATCTTCCGCACACGCTCGGGCTGCAGGATCTTGCGGTTCTGCTCGGCCGGGAAGAATCCCGGGTTGAGCGAGTTCACGCGCACACCCTTGGGGGCGTACTCCCGTGCAACGTTCTTGGTCAGGTTGTTGACCGCGGCCTTTGAGGCCGAATAGGCGAAGACCCGCGACAGCGGGAGATGGGCGGTCACACTACCAATGTTCAGGATCGATCCGCCGCCCGGCTGGGCGGCCATTACGGGCGCGAAGATCTGGCACCCTAGGTGGGTGGCCTTGAGGTTCGTGTCCAGAACGCGCTGCCAGTCCTCGTCGCTGATCTGCTCGTAGGGCACGGCCGAGTTGACGCCGGCGCAGTTGACCAGGACATCCGCTCGGCCTTCCTCGGCGAGGGCGCTGTCGCGCAGTTCTTCCAATGATTGCCGGGATGTCACGTCGACCGGGTGGAAGCGTGCAGAGCCTCCGGCTCGGCCGATGGCGCCGGCGCGTGCTGCGCCGCGCTCCTCGGACCGCCCGGCGACGATCACCCGGGCGCCGGCCGCCGCGAGGCCGTCGCAGAGCGCCCCGCCGAGGACTCCGGTCCCCCCGATGACAATGGCCACGCTGGAGTCAAGGCCGAAAAGCTGGTGCAAGAATCGCGCGGAGCGTTGCATCTCTATGGCTACCTTGTCACTTTCTGAGAGGCGACCGCAACCCTGGCCAGGGCTCCGACTGCACGACGCGCCCGTTGGGCCGCCAACGCCTGCCCGCCTCGATCGCCTCCAGGCCCGCCTCCATGTGGTCCGCGAGAAGCCCCGTCTCGACGCCGTCCCACTGCGGCAGGTAGCCCTGGAACTTCAGCAGCCCCCGGCGCAGCTGCCGGGTCGCGCCGACGCGGTTGCCCCTCTCGTGGTGGTAGCAGGCCACCGCGAAGTGGATCAGGGCCTGCAGGAACCAGCGGTCGGGCTGCTGCGTGAACGTCCACAGCTCCTCAAGGACCTCATGGCAGTCGTAGAACTCGCCCTCGTTGAAGAGCCGCACTCCTTCCTGGAACAGGGCCCGCTGCTGCTTGACGTTCATCCTGGAAACTCCCAGCATACGGCGGGGCGCTAAACTCAATTCCTCAGAGGTACTGATGCACTCTCGCCTCATCGCCTGCACGGCCTTGGCCGCCGCACTGCTCACGGGACAGCCCACACCGCTGGGGGGCTCGGCCGAACTGCACGAGCTGCTGGACCGCCTCAACACTGTTGGCACGGTCCTGATGCTAGGCGCCCACCCAGACGACGAGAACACCGCCGTGATGGCACACTTCGCCCGCGGACGGCATCTCAGGACGGTTTATTTGTCCGCGACGCGCGGAGAGGGGGGCCAGAACCGCATCGGCGCAGAGCAGGGCGCCCTTATGGGCGTGATCCGCACGCACGAGCTGCTGCGCGCACGTGAGATCGACGGTGGCGAGCAGGACTTCGCGACCGTCGTGGACTTCGGCTACTCCAAGACGCCGCAGGAGACCCTGCAGGTGTGGGGAGAGCGGACCCTGCTGCGCGACATGGTGCGCTCGATCCGCACGTTCCGCCCGGACGTGATCGTTTCCAGGTTCCCGCCGAAGCCGGGCAGCGGAGGACACGGCCACCACACTGCGGTCGGCTGGACCGGACCCCAAGCGTTCGAGGCGGCGGCGGACCCCGCCCGCTTCCCGGAGCTGGGACTTGCCCCTTGGCAGGTCCGCCGCTACTACTTCAACGTCTTCACCTTCGGCCGGCGCATGGAGGAGAGCGCTGCGCGCCAGCCCGGCCAGCTGCGCATCGACGTTGGCGGTTACGATCCTGTGCTGGGCAAGTCCTACGCGGAAATCGCTGGCGAGAGCCGCAGCATGCACCGCAGCCAGGCGATGGGCACCTCCCAGCGCAAGGGCAGCGTGCCCGCCTTCTTCGAGCATGTCGCCGGCGAGAAGGCCACGGAGGATCTTCTCGAAGGGATCGATCTGGGCTGGAGCAGGGTTGAGGGTGCTGAGGGGGTCGGCCGCAGCCTTGCCGCTGCCCGGGCGGAGTTTGATCCGACTCGCCCTGGCACGATCCTCGGCCACCTGCTAGCGGCCTACCGAGACCTGCGCGGGCTGGAGGGGCCAGACGCCGCGTACAAGCTCGGGGAGCTCACCCGTGCCATCGAGCTCGCAGCAGGTCTGTGGGTGGACGCCTCGGCAGATCGCTGGGACGCCGTCTCGGGAGAATCGATCGAGGTCACGGGGGCCGTGCTACAGCGCTCCGACGGCGGCTGGAAATGGCTGGACGCGCTGGTTGGCGGCGTCGGCACGGCGACCGTCGCTGGAAGCGGGGCCTTGCGTACCAACGAGGTTGCCCTGCGCGGTGCGCAGGTGAAGATTCCGGCGGATGCGTGCTACTCGCAGCCGCACTGGCTCGGCGACGGATCGACGGGACAGCCCGGGTGTCCCTCCGGTTCGGCCGTGACGCCCGGGCCGCAGCCGGAGCTGGTTGCGACGTTCAGGCTGGAGGCGGCCGACGGCACGCAGGTCGAATTCCGCAAGCCCGTGCTCTACCGCTGGGTCGACCCCGCCCTCGGCGAGCGCTCGCGCCCGGTTACCGTAGTGCCCCCCGTCACGGTGGCGTTCACCGGCCAGAGCAGGATCTTTCCTGACGCCCAACCGATCACGGTCGCCGTGCGGCTTGCGTCCAACTCGGGCGCCGCGTCCGGCAGTGTCCGATTGCGGACTCCTGAAGGGTGGAGCGTCGAGCCAGCTGAGCTTGACGTGCAGTTCCTGCGACAGGGGCAGGAGCACGTCGCGAAGTTCGAGGTGACCCCTCCGCAGGCGGCCTCCAGTGGCGAGTTGACCGCCAGCTTTAGCTTGGGCGGCCACACTATCAGGTCAGGCATGCGCTCGATCGCCTACGACCACATCCCGCCGACCGTGGTGTTCCCGCGGGCGGCGATGCGCGTGGAGCGGACGGACGTGGAGCTGCTCTCTCGCCAGGTCGGCTATGTGATGGGCGCCGGCGACATGATTCCGGATGCGCTCCGGCAGCTTGGTGCGGAGGTGACGCTGCTGACCGCCGAGGATCTGACGACCGGTGATCTGGAGCGGTTCGACGCCATCATCACGGGAGTGAGAGCGCTGAACGTACGTCCCGACCTGCTGGGCGCGAAGGAGCGCATGCTGGATTATGTCGCGGGAGGAGGGACTCTGGTCGTGCAGTACAACACGTCTTCCTTTCGCCGCAGCGCCGGCAGCGGGCTGACGCTAGCTCCTTACCCGATGACACCGTCCCGATTGAGGGTAACTGACGAGCGCGCAAGGGTCAGCTTTCCGAATGGTCCGGCCCACCCCCTGCTGTCGGCTCCAAACCGGATCTCGGCCGAGGACTTCGACGGGTGGGTCCAGGAGCGCGGCTTGTACTTCATGTCCGCCTGGGACGAGCGCTACGACACCGTGCTGGCATGCGCCGATCCCGGCGAGGAGCAGCTGGAAGGCGGGCTGCTCTACGCCCGCCACGGGAAGGGGGCCTATGTCTTTACCGGCTACTCTTGGTTCCGGCAGCTGCCAGCCGGCGTGCCGGGTGCCTTTCGCATCTTCGCCAACCTGATCAGCGCCGGGAAGGCGCACTGAGGGCGCCGGCCAGGAGGGGCTGGCCTATAATCCGTTTAGGGCCCAGCCTCAGGGGTCCGGCGAAACATGCGGAAGTTACGGGTATCCCTTGTCAGTTGCGTTCTGGTCCTAGCACTGGCGGCGTGCGGCGTCGGCCCAATGGTCGACGAGGACGGCGACCCTGCCGCTAGGGCCTCCGAGGCCGGGACGATGCCCTCCGTTCCGGAGTTCAGCATCGAGAGCATGGACGGCAGCGCGGTCACAAATGGGGACATTGAGGGCAAGGTCGCCCTGGTTAATTTCTGGGCCACATGGTGCGGGCCCTGCAAGATCGAGATGCCTTGGTTCGTTGAGTTCCAGCGCAAGTTCAAGGACCGCGGCTTCACCGTGCTGGCGGTGTCGCTGGACGAAGAGGGCTGGGAGCCCGTGAGGGAGTTTGCCGAGCAGTACGAGTTCAACTTCCCCGTGCTGCTTGGGGACGATGCCGTTTCGGAGGATTTCGGCGGAATCTACGTGCTGCCGACGACCCTGATAGTAAGCCGACAGGGCAAGGTGGTGTTCACCCACCAAGGGCTCGTCTCAAAGGCGAAATACGAGGAGGAGATCGAGGCCTTGCTTGCCGGCGAGGCTTGATCGACCGCCACTGACGGGGCGCGGATCCTGCGACGCGCAGGGCGCGTCCGCCCCTAGCCGAACTCAATTGGCCCACAGCGTCGCCAGAACGCTTGGCTGGGGCCGCCTCCATCCGCAGGCCGACTGCCGAGTCCGCTGCTTTGGTGCCGTCCAACGCGCGAGGCCGGGCACGGCCCGGAGTGTTCAGAGGCCTGCAGATTCGTCAGATATACGCATGAATGCGATAATATCATGTATATATGTAGTTGTATAATAGAATATTCAACGTGCATGTGGTATACTCAGTAGACAGAACCGAATCCCCTTCCATCGCGTGGGCGGAGCCAACCCCCAAGATCAGCCATGAGCGAGAAACAACCGGGCCAAGATTCCAGCAACGCGCAAGGAGCGACCAATCCTGCTCCTTCGCCAGCCAGGGAAGCGATCGACCGCGATGGAGCATACCGGCTGCTGTACGGCTCCGCGACGATGATGAAGGACTTTCTGTGCGGCTTCACGAGCAAGGCGTTCACCGACCGCCTCGAATTCAGCACGCTGCGGCGAACCGAGACGCAGCATGTCGCGGAGAACCTGGCGAGAAGTGCGAACGACTTGGTATGGGAGGTGGCCACAAAGGGGGGAGAGACCCTCTTTGTCACGCTCATGCTCGAGTTCCAGCACCGCCCCGACTGGAGAATGGCAGCCCGCATGGCGCTCTACGTCAGCCAAGTGATCTTGGAGCTGATGAGAAGCAACGCACGTGTGAAGCAGGAGCGAAGAATCCCGCAGGTGCTGCCGATGGTCCTGTACAGCGGCGGCGGAACCTGGAACGCCAAGACGGACTTGGCGGGCCTGAGGACGGTGTCGGCGGATTGGGCGAGTCCGTACGATCTCCAGCTGAAGTACCATCTGGTGGACGTACACCGTTGCGAAGACCTGCCACGGTCATTCCGAAACGTCTCGGACGGCGTATTCCGGATTGAGCGCGAGGGGACGGTCGATCGTGCCTTGAGAGAGGTCGAAGTGTGGCACGGCTGGCTGGAGGGCAGGTCGGACGAGGAGGCGGCGCGCCAAGCGCTAGTAACATGGGTGCAGACGATTCTGAGGGGAAGACTGAAGCATCCGGAGGCGGTTCCAGTGAAGGGCCTGGATCGGCTGAAGGAGGTATTGGAGCGAGAGATGACGTGGGTCGAAATGGAACGGGCCAAGGCGGAGCGGCTGGAGGCTGACCTTAGACGGGCGCAGTCCGAAGTCGAGCAGGCGCAGTCTGAAGTCGAGCAGGCGCGGTCAGAAGTCAAGCGGGCGCGCATCGAAGGCGTGATTCTGGGCATTGCGCGTGCTCGGTTTGGCGAAGGCCTCGCAAGCTCGCTTGCGGGGACGCTGCGATCCGTGCGATCCGAAGAGACGCTGCAGTCCGTGGCTTCGTGGAGCGAAGGTTGCGATACTGGCGGTGCGCTGGTCGCCCGA
>JAJDWM010000418.1 GCA_022825595.1 Bryobacterales bacterium
CAGACTCCCGGTGTCGGCTTCGCCGACGCGTCTCACGCGCCATTCACCGTCAATGGCAACCGCCCAATCGGGGCCATCAATACCATGGTCGACTCAGCAGAGTACAACGATCCGGTTGCCGGCAACCTGCTCGGGCGCGGCCTGACGGAACAGCCTGTCTCGATGGAGACCGTGGAGGCGTTCGAGATACAGACCTCGAACTTCAAGGCCGAATTCGGCAGGGCGTCCGGCGCCGTTGTCAACCTCGTCACCAAGCGCGGCGGCAACGAGTGGCACGGCTCCGCGTACCACTTCTTCCAGAACGAGAAGCTGAACTCGCGCGGGGCGCTGCTCTCCGAGCGGCCCGCGCGGCGGCTCAACATGCCGGGCGTCACGCTCGGAGGCCCCGTCGTGCGCGACTCTCTGTTCGTCTTCGGAGGCTACGAGGTGGGTGCCCGCAACCAGTACCGTGCCTCATCGACGATCCAGACCCTGACCGCCGAGCAACGCGCGAGAGCGGCTCCGAGCGTTCGTGCGCTGCTTCCGCTGTATCCGCTGCCGAACGTTCCGGGCACGAACCTGCACAGCGCTGCCGTGCCGAGCCCGCAGACCAGCCAGACCGGGCTGCTGCGACTCGACTGGCAGCCTTGGAGCCGGCATAGACTCAGCGCCCGCACGAACTGGGTCAACGCGATTGGGCCGACGCGAGACCGCCTCGCAGCCGGCAACGCCCCGACCGACAACTTGTCCCGCTCCGGTGTCGTTAGCTTGGAATCGAACCCTTCTCTGCGGGCATTCAACCAGTTCCGCGGGACGTACTCGACGTACTATGCGAAGGTCAGTCCGGGCACCCCGTCTCTGGGCGACCCGGCGCTGAATGGGCAGGCAGGGGTTGTATTAGTGACCGGGTTGCCCCGTCTGGGCACATTCATCCCGCTGACCATTACCCGCTTTCACAATTACACGTACTCGAACGACTTCACTCTGGTGACTGGCAAGCACATCCTCAAGATGGGGGTGATTGGCCGTCACATCCAGTACAACTCCGTCAGCGATCGCAACTTCAACGGGCTGCTGATCTTCCCGTCGATCGGCGCGTTGCTAGGCGGGCAGCCTCTCGTGTACTCGCGCGCGTTCGGCGATTCGCGGATCGACCAGCGCAACCACGAGATTGGGCTCTACGCACAGGACGATTGGCGCCTGACCCCGAATCTGACGCTCAATCTGGGCGTGCGATACGAGTACTATGGCGTCCCCGGCGAGAAGTACGATCGACTCGAGCAGGACTACCGCTCGGATCCGAACAACTTCGCGCCGCGAGCCGGTTTCGCTTGGAACGTCAACGGCGCGGACAGGACGGTGCTGCGGGGCGGCTACGGCTTCTTCTTCAGCCCGCTGCGCATGGGCTCTATTGCACAGTCGCGGTTCGCCCCGCCGAGTGTGATCACCTATTCCCGCTTCCGGCCGATGCTGCCCGACCCGCTCGAAGGTGCCCGGGTCGGCTCTGACGAGTATGTCCTTGACCGCGACCTAGTCAATCCGTACGTGCAGAACTGGAACCTGACCGTCGAGCGCCGCCTTTGGGGTGCCGGATCGGTTGCGAGCATTGGCTATGTTGGGAACCGGGCGCTGAAGCTGACAAGGACATCCCTGCCGAATGGCGGTCCCAACTTGCGCGCGCCGTTTCGCCCCGACCCCAGCCGCGGCGTGGTCAGTTACCTGACAGGGGGTGCGTACTCCGACTACGACTCATTGCAGGCTGCCCTGCGCGCGCGTCTGGGAAGCGGCCTCTCTTACCGGCTGGCCTACACGTTCTCGCGGACTATCGACGTGGCTTCAGGGTCAAGCGCCGTGCCGACAGACCAAGCCGACTGGAACGCAGACCGCTCATTCGCGGACTTCCACCAACCGCACGTTCTGACTGTGTTCGGCACGTACGAGCTGCCGTTCGCCCGCAGAAGCCGCCTCTTGGGGGGCTGGCAACTGGGCACTCTCGTCTGGGCACGCAGCGGGACCCCGTTCTCGCTTCTGTCCAACACCGACAATCCGAATGGCTCTCGGATCAACCGAATCAACGATATTCCCGGGACCATCGACCGCATCCCGACGGGCAGTACGCGCTTCCGGCTAGCCGACGGGGTCACGCCCGACCAACTGCTGCCAGAGCGGGGCACGGTGGGCTCGATGGCGCGCAATTCGGAACTGGCTCCCCCATACTTCGACCTGCACGTGACACTGGAGAAGTCGGTGTCGATCCGGGATTCCATGACCGTCCGGTTCCGGGCGGAGGCCTTCAACATCCTCAACCGGGTGAACTACCGCGAGCCCATCGGCAATCTGGGCGACGGGAGGTTCGGCCAGTCTGTAAGGACATATGAGCCGCGCCAGTTCCAGCTGTCCCTGCGGTTGGCCTTTTAGGTGTTGGCGATGCGGATCGGGACTATTCTCGCCGTCTTCGTGGCGGCCCGCCTGCTGGCCGGTGACGGCTGGCCCGGGTTTCGAGGGGACGGCACAAGCTTTACCACCGACCTTGACCTGCCGGTACAGTGGTCCGAAGACTCCGGCGTGGCCTGGGCAGTAGAACTGGAGGGGTACGGGCAGTCGAGTCCGGTGATTCACGACGGCAAGGTCTATGTGACTTCCACGGTCGGGCCTCGCAAGGAGACCTTGGTGATTTCCGCCTATGGGCTCTCGGACGGCAAGCTGGCGTGGTTGGACCGAAGGCCCTCGTCCGCTCCAGCAGAGGCGCACGGTCGGATGTCGAATGCCGCGCCGACGCCGGCTGTCGGCGAGAATGGCGTCTACGCGTTCTTC
This sequence comes from Bryobacterales bacterium, assembly GCA_022825595.1. GTDB lineage: Bacteria > Acidobacteriota > Terriglobia > Bryobacterales > UBA6623 > VXMF01. Next base: position 2,794 of record JAJDWM010000418.1, read on the forward strand.
GAGAGTGGCGACCTGTTCGCGCTGGACCACGCCGGAAGGCAGCTCTGGGCTCGCTTCTTGCCTGGCAGCGGGGAAAACTGGGTCGGGAACCATGGCCTCGGGTCGTCGCCCGTGTTGTCGGGCGACCGACTATTCCTTCATGTCGCTCCGACCGGGGAGGGGCGCTTGTACGCGATTGCCACCGAGAACGGTAGTGATGAGTGGATGCGCAACCTTCCTCCGGCTCCATCGTTCTCGACCCCCGTGGTCGTACAGCATGAGGGGCGCTCGCTGATCCTGACGAGTGCTGGTGGAGGCGTCGTGGCCTATGACACGGCAACCGGACGCGAGGAGTTCCGCCGGCCGGCCCGAGGCGGGCGCGGCTATGCCGTTCCCTCTGCCAGCGTTGCCGGGGACATCGTCGTGATCGGGTCGAGCGAGTCCAACGGGACGCACGCCTTCAGGCTGAGCGCCCCGGATGCGACCGTCTGGACGGCGGAAAAGGCCACAACTGAGTTCAGTTCGCCGCTCATCGCCGGAGGTCGTGCGTGGCTCGTCAATTCCGTCGGCGTCCTGTTCGAACTCGACTTGCGCACGGGTCAGGAGGCCTCGACGAGAAGGCTTCCCTCCGGGTGCTGGGCCACCGGGATCGCGAACGAGGAGCACCTATACTTCTTCGGAGTCGACGGGGGCTCCGCTGTCCTTTCCCAATCCGGTGGGGAGACGATTTCCGAGAACAGGCTTGAGATCGAGGGCCGAGTCTACGCTGTGGCGGCGGCAGACGGCTCTTTCTTCTTCCGGACGGGGAATCGGCTGCTACGAATCGCGGGTAATCCGTAGTCCGGGACGTCCAAACATGGTGAGTGTCGGTCGAGACCGCTCCAGAGGTCGCCACATCGCACAGATTCGATCAAGCGCTGCGGGAAGGTTGGTATAGGCCTTTCCCCGATTGCGACGATAGGCCTCATCGGCTGCGCCCAATGGAGACTTGTTGGCGTTGTTCCGACCGGGCCCACCGCACTGTTTGACATGAGACACTCCCCTCGCCTAACCAGTGCCTGCGCCAAGACGCCTGCAAGCACTGGTTGGGCGGACCTCTGGAAGTGCCAGCTTGTCTCCGAGATTGGGACTAGGGGGTGTTTCGCGGTAATTGACGCTCCCGGGACTGGCTATTGAACTCACATCGCCACCCGACCCGAGTAGCATCCGCACTGCCCCCGTCAGGCCCTCTTAACAGTGCACGTGACTTGTCTCTCGCTCGATCCCGTGCGGCTTCTTCGATGAGTTCCTCCTCGAACTCTCCTTCCATTGCCTGCCCCGTGGCTCGGCCTTCTACGCCACTGTATCCAGCGTTGTCGGCTGAAGTCCCAAGAACGCCCATGACATTCAGCACAGCCGCCGGGTAGATGGGGGCATTCCTGCGGCCCTTCCTCCTCATAATCCACACCATTAGGGGGCCGTCGGGGGATTGGCGGCCTACCCCGACCGCAAGCTGCGGGCCGGTGGCGTAATTGGCGTTCTCCGGCTAGGA
>JAJDWM010000192.1 GCA_022825595.1 Bryobacterales bacterium
TTGGCGATGGCTAGGCTCACCCGAATCTGGTTGTCGCTGCGGGCGTTGCCGAGCGAAAGCCTGCGCAGCTCCACGCTGAAGCCGCAGCAGTCCGTGTTGTAGGTCAGTTGAGAGACGGCGTAGAGGAAGATGCCCTGCCTGTAGTCGTACACGTTCTGCAGCGTTGCGTTCCAGCCACGCCGGTTGTAGTCGCCGTACCGTACGCCCATAAGCAGCTGGTTGCTGGCGGGGCTCAACGATTCCGGAACGCGGACCGCCCGGTGGCCGGCCATTGCGTGTATCTTCTCGCTGACCTGAACGGAGGCGTCCGCCGTCGTGTTGACGATCCGGTTGTGCAGGGGATCGTAGTCGTACCGCCAGCGGACATTCCAGCGCCACCCCGGGGACAACATCAGGGACGCTGCTACCGGCGAGTAGCGCCGCTCACCGCTGAGGAACGCGAACGGCGAGAACCCCAGCGAGGATCTCAGGACGTTCCGGCGGCCCGGCACGACCGCCCCGCCGAACGCCGGCTCGAGGTAGCGTCGCTGCCAAACCTCCAGAGTGGCAACTTCGCGCACTTGTCCAGTCGAGTCGTTCTTGCTGTACAGCCGGTTCGTCAGTGAGAACTCCGCCTCATTGGTGTTGTGCACCAAGTCCTTCGAGTCGAAGCGGATTGTGCTGTCGAAGTCTTCGATCCCCCGCGTGTAGCGGTATTCCACCCGCGATTCGATCACGTGCTTGAGACGGTCGCCCAAGAACGCCGGCGCGCGGAAGACACGCTCCAGAGAAGGCGCGTTTACCACAACCGAGACCTCTCCAGTCCGTCGGTAGAGGTTCTTGCCGGCGAGTCCCGCCGGTGTGCGGCGCTGTCCGTACGCCATTGCCCGGGCGCCCAGTGTGGGCGTTATGGTGAAGCCCTTCAGGGCAATCCGGCTTGAGACTCGAGGGAAGAACATTCCGCGCTGCACGAACCGCCGCGTCTGGAAGGTGCGCTGAGTGCGGCTGATCAGGTCGAGGGAGGAGTCGAAGCTGAACCACAGCGGGACCGACTTGGGCCCGAAACGGCGCTGGCGACCGTTGAACTCGATCGCGGGAAGCTTGCGGATGACGATGTTATTGGCTCTCTCGACGCTCTGGAACTGTTCGCTTCTGAGGAGCGAAGCGTTGAACGAGTACCCGTTGAAGTTGTTGGAGAGGAACCCGATCGACCGGATTTGGGAGAAGACGGCCTCTTCGTAGGTCTGCGTGAACGCCTGCCGGAACTCGAGCGAGCTCAGGTAGTGGAGGTCCGCGACCCCTCGCCAGCCGTCCCCGAACTCGACCTGGCCCTTCATGTCGAAGGAGTTGCCGCCCTGCTTGAGCCGGGATCCGTCGTCGAGCTCCCTCCCGCGGTCGCGGACGTCGAAGAAGACCGCGTCAAAGCTGGACTTCTCGGTCGGGCGCCCGCGCAGGCTGGCGTTGGAAGCCACGCCCCGCGAGGTGTACAGCGTAGCGCCGACCGTTGCGTCGTAGCTACGATTGATCGCCCAGTAATACGACTGGCCCAAGATCCGCCCGAATCGGGAGCTGTTGCCCAGCGTAGGAGTCAGAAAACCGCTCTGACGCGGCATCCGCTTGAGCGACTTGCGGAGGTAGGGAACGTACAGCAGCGGAATCCCGCGAAGGCGCAGCAGCCCACCACGCACTTTCGCCGACTGTCCGGGGACGATCTCCGCCCGGCTGGCCTTGAGCGTCCACCAAGGGGCACGCGGGTCGCAATTGGTCAGCGTTCCGCCGTGTATGGAGTAGTGGTTCCCCGACTTGAGCACTACCGGCGCCTCGAACAGGAAGGGATTGTCCGTCGTCAGCAGCCGGGCACCGCCCTGGCTCGCAGCTGATGCTCGACCGCGGGCCATGTAGAACGTGCCGACTTCGGTCTTGAGGTTGTAGGAGGCCTTGTCGGCCCGAACATCCTGCTCGCCGTCGAGCGTGCGGTAGTGCACACCTCCGGTTGCATCGACCTGTCCGCTGTCCTCGTCGTAGCGTACTTCGTCGGCGGTGACAATGACCCTTCCGTAACGCAGTTCGACGTCGCCACTTGCGACCCGGAGGGCCCCTTCGCTCCGCTGGACGTGTGCGCGGACCTCTACGATGCCGGGTTCCGGCCGATCCGCAACAGCACTCAAGGGCTGTTGGGCGAGAACGCCGGGAGGCGTGCCGATGATCAGGCCCAACAGGCTTCCGGCCGCGAGGCAGCACCAAAGTGTCTCGGCCCGGGCTGCGCGCTGGCGCGGCGGGGCACGTCGGGCGGGCACTCCTGCAAGTCTACCGCCTGCTGGGGCGGCCCCAGACCCTTCGGCGAGCAGGACGTCACGGACCGAGGGTCATGTATATTGCACTTATCGGCGTCGCCTGAGGCCGCAATTGGGGCCGGGTCGGGCGCGCCCAGCGGAACCATGCCGGCTCGATCGTCGCGACGCACCTTTCTCGCACAGGCCACTGCCGCACCGGGAATGGCGGCGCCCGCCTCGTCGAGGGTCTTGGGCTCCAATGACCGCATCAACATCGGCATGATCGGGGTCGGCTCGAAGGGCCGTGGCCATTTGCGGCTGCTGGGAGCGCGTGCCGAGTCCGCTGATGATGTGCGGATCGCGGCCGTGAGCGACGTGTACAGGCTGCGTCTCGAGGAGGCGCTGACACAGGCCGGCCTCCCGGCAGCGGACGGCCACGTGGACTATCGAGATCTCCTTGCCAGGCCGGACATAGACGCCGTTTGGATCTCCACGCCCGACCACTGGCATGCCGCCATGGCCCTTGACGCGGTTGAAGCCGGGAAGGACGTTTACCTCGAGAAGCCGATGACGTACACGGTTGAAGAGGCTCGCAGGCTGGCCGAGAAGGTGAGCAGTAGCGGTCGCGTGCTGCAGGTCGGAAGCCAGCATGTCTCGGACCGGCGATACCACGAGGCCAAGAGGGTCATTGATCAGGGCTGGATCGGCCCCGTGCTGTGGGCGCAGAACACGTACTGCCGGAATTCGCTGTACGGTGAGTGGAATTACACGGTCGATGGGGAGGGTACGTCGGAGAACATCGACTGGGACCGATTCTTAGGCACGGCGCCGGCGAGGCCGTTCAGCGCTGAGCGCTTCTTCCGCTGGAGGAAGTACTGGGACTACTCGGGAGGCATCGCGACCGACCTCTTCTACCACCGATTGGCTCCGTTAATGCTGATGATGGGCAGGCAGTTTCCCAGACGGGTCAGCGCCCACGGCGGGATCTATGTGCACCGAGACCGGGAGGTTCCGGACACCTACGCCACTCTGATCGAATACGACGGCTACGTCGTCAATCTCGCTTCGTCAATGGCCTCGTCCGCCGGCAACACCGGCATGCCAACGATGGTCTATGGCCACGAGGGTGCGATTTCATTCCTCCCCGGAGCGATAGAGGTGCGCCCTGAGTACCAGTTCGCGGCGAAGTTCAAGGAGGCCACCGGGGCCGAAGTCCTGCGCGTGGAAGTGGAGCAGGGAAGTGTCAGTGCCGATCATGTCGCGAACTTCCTGGAGTGCGTCCGCAGCCGCCAGCGACCCGCATTCGACGCGCACTTCGGCTACCAGGCCATGACCGCCATCCGGCTCGGTGTCGACTCCTACCGCAGCGGTCGAATGATCGTGTTCGACCCGGACACTCAGCGCGTGCTGGCTGCCCCGGGGCTCCGCCGCGGATTTGAGGGGACGGGCAAGAACGTGGACGAGCCGCCCCGCAGGCCGCCAAGAACCGCGGCTCGGGGCTGAGCGGACTCTGCTAGGGTCTTGAGATGCAACCTAGGCGACTGGCCATAGTGTGCCTTCTGCTCGCGGCGGCGGTCGCCGCCCAAGACAGGCCAAACGTTCTGTTCATCGCTACCGATGACATGAACAACGACCTTGGGACCTATGGTCATCCCTTGGTCAAGACCCCGAACTTCGACCGCTTGGCGTCCCTCGGGATACGTTTCGACCGCGCCTATTGCAACTACCCGGTCTGCAATCCGAGCAGAGCTTCGCTCATGACCGGACTCTATCCGGACCAGACCGGAGTGCGCAACAACGCGAAGTACTTCCGCGACACGATTCCCTCTGTAGAGACCCTGCCGCAGATGTTCCGCGACGCGGGTTACTTCGTCGCCCGGATCGGCAAGATCTACCACTACGGCGTACCGACCCAGATCGGGGAGAACGGCCTCGACGACCCGGCTTCTTGGGAGGAGACCGTCAATCCCCGCGGCCGCGACAAGTGGGAAGAGGACCAGATCCACAGCATCGATCCGATCACCGGGAACTTGGGAGGAACCCTCAGCTGGATGGCCCAGGACGGCACTGACGAGGAGCAGACCGACGGCATCGGCACGACCGCGGCGATTGAGATCCTCGAGAGGGAGCGCAACCGACCCTTCTTCCTGGCCTTGGGCTACTACCGCCCCCACACACCCTATGTCGCTCCGAAGCGGTACTTCCTGCAGTACCCGCTGCACATGGTCCGATTGCCCGTGGAGCCGTTGGACGACCTAGTGGACATCCCGCCTGCCGCTTGGGTGGACCGCCCGTTCCAGCTGAACCTGCCGAAGCGGCAGCAGCGGCAGGCGATTCGCGCCTACTACGCCTCCATCACCTTCGTGGACGCCCAGCTCGGCCGCCTTCTGGATGCCGTGGAGAGGCTTGGCCTGGCAGAGAGCACGGTGATCGTGTTCTGGTCCGACCACGGCTACCACATGGGCGAGCACAGGCTGTGGCAGAAAACGACGCTGTTCGAGAACTCGGCTCGCGTGCCGTTCTTCATCGCCTCGCCGGCCCACCGCCGGAACGCCGGGCGAGGCACCCAGTCGCTGGCGGAGCTGGTGGATGTCTATCCCACATTGGCAGAACTGTGCGGCCTCGAGCCTCCGGGACACTTGGCAGGAACGAGCTTGGTGCCCATTTTGGAAGATCCACAGGCGACGGTGAGGGATTCCGCCCTGACCACGTTCGATACCCACGACCGCGTCAACCCGAGGAGGCCTCTCAGGCCGAGGGCGGTCGGCTACACGGTCCGCACACAGCGGTGGCGGTATACAGAGTGGGGGCCGGACGGCGCAGAAGGGGTGGAACTGTACGACCACCTTAGCGATCCCAAGGAGTACGTCAACCTCGCACGCGCGCCAAGTGAGCGCGGAACCGTGCGTAGGCTCAAGCAGATGCTTCGTGACCGCGTGCAAGAGGCGACCGCTGCGCCACGGCTCTGACTCAGGCCAGACGTCCCGCGAGAGCGGGGCGTTTCCGGCAGCCTGTGCTATACCTTGGCCTGCCGATATCTCACGTAGCGGGGGTGGACTGTATGGATCGAACGAGTAGGTCAATCAGCCGCAGGGGCTTTGTTGCGAGTGTCGTTGCTATGGCGGGCACCAGTGTGGCCACCGGGGCGGAGGAGGGCTTCTCGCCGCTGTTCAACGGCACGGACTTGTCCGGCTGGGAAGGGGACCCGTTCCTCTGGAAGGTCGAAGACGGGATGGTGATCGGACGTTCTCCGGGGATCGCGTACAACGACTTCCTGACCACCGAGAATCCTTACTCGGACTTCGTCTTGCGGTTCCAGGTCCACTTGGTCGACAACATCGGCAACAGCGGCGTCCAAGTGCGCAGCAAGCGGGCCCCCGGATCAATGGAGATGATCGGCTATCAGGCCGACATCGGGCCTTCATGGTGGGGAAGCCTCTACGACGAGTCGCGCCGGCGCGTGACGCTCGCCGCACCGCCGGACGGAACGATCGCGCGCGCGCTCAAGCCCAACGACTGGAACGACTACGAGGTAGAGGCTCTAGGAAGACGGATCGTTCTGCGGCTCAACGGCATCGTCACCGTCGACTACACCGAGGAAGACGAGGCCATTGAGCAGAGCGGCCTGATTGGGCTGCAGGTGCATTCGGGGCCTCCTCTGGATGTGCGTTTCCGCAACATCCGCATCAAGGTCGCCTAGCGTCACGAAAACCCGGCACAGCGACTTCTTCGAGGTGTTGGACCGAACCAAGGGTTGTCTGGGCGGCTCGTTGCGGGTTGGCCGGGCCGTACCGGCCGCCGCCAGCGGGCATTCAGGCCATTTGGGCCTTCTTGGCCGCGATCGGTCCGATGATCGGCAGGAGCGTCCTCTCGCCCCGCCATGCCCCTAGGGCAGCCATGACCCACATCCCGAGGATCGCAAGCTGCGACAGCGCCCCGAGCAGGATGTCGAACGGCAGCAAGAAGGCGAACACTGGAACGAACATCGCAACGATCAGTGCCGTCGCTGCCAGCAGCAAGCATTGGTAGCTGTGGAAGCGCAGGAACTCGTGCCGCGAGTAGGGCTCGAAGATCAGAAGCGCGATGGCGGGGACCGGCGTGAAATACGCGAACGCTGCCAGCTGATTCTCGGTGAACCCGGTATCGCCCACCGCCGGCATCGGCCCTGCTGCCCCAGTCCTGGTCCCGCAGCGACCGCAGAACTGCTGCGTTCCCAACCGCGCACCGCATTGCACACAGTAAGGCATCTCGGGGCGGTGATGGCCAGCCCCATGATATATCTTCGGGACATGAAGCGTCTCGTGAGAATCACGGTCAGGCCTGCGCCCCGGGTTGCGATTGTGGCGTGTGCCTTGGCAATCTCGCCGGGCGGCATTCAGGCTGTCGAGATCATCGCCCACCGGGGTGCCTCGTTCGACGCCCCGGAGAACACCCTCCCGGCCGTCCTGCTGGGATGGGAACGCGGTGCGGATGCAGTTGAGGTCGACATTCACCTGACCGCTGACGGGAAGGTAGCGGTGTTCCACGACAAGACCACGCAGCGCATCACGGGGCAGCCGGGCGTTGTTGCCGAACTCTCATTCGCGCACCTGCGGACGCTCGATGCCGGAGAGTGGAAGGAGCCGCGCTGGAAGGGCACGCGGATTCCGTCCCTTGACGAAGTTCTGGAGACCATCCCTTCGGGGAAGAGGCTGGTTGTGGAGATCAAGGGCCCGCTGGCAATGATCTCGCCCATCGAGCGCGCCTTGGACAACTCCGGGATGCGAGCGCGCGTGATGCTGATCGCCTTTGACTACGAGACGATCGTGGCCGCGAAGCGAAGGATGGGCGACCTGCTGTGCTACTGGCTGTATGGGCACTCGAGCCGGGAGGATCAAGAATACGGAGTCCAATCGCCTTCAGATCTCATTGCTCGGGTGGACAAGGCCGGGTTAGACGGCTTGGATGTCCGCCATGACGGGCCTTGGATCGGCGATCTGGCCCGCATGCTTGCCGAGCGCGGCAAGGACTTGTACGTCTACACCGTCAACTCCCCCGACCGGGCACGGAATCTCAGGGACTTGGGAGTGACGGGGATCACGACAGATCGGCCGGCGTATATCCGAAAGGCGGTCAGCGGCCCGTGATCGTGGCATGGCTGGCCCGCTTGGCGATACTCGCGGCTGGGGTCGGCCTGACCAACGTATCCTTCTCGCCTTTCTGCGATGTTGCGTTCGATTGCGGCTGCCGGGCACTGTGGGCGGGTGCAGATGCCGCGTGCAACATCCACAATCCTTCGCCGCCACACTGCCCGTGGTGCCTCGACGGCGGTTCGTTTGGCACGGCGTCATTCTTGGCGATCGTCGTACTTCAGGTCGGAATCGCCCTGTGGCCCGGCTTGGGACTTCTTGCCAGAGCACTGGCGACGCTGGTTGCGTTCCCTATGGCCGGTGGCCTATTGGCCATCTTGGCGGGCCTCTGGACCGGATACTGGGCGTGAAGACCGCGAAGGGCTTCGCTCGTCCCGATGACTCGGCAATGGTCGAGTCGCCCTGACTCGTCTCGGCTGCTGGCGCATTCGACGCTGGTCTACCGCCACTTACTTGCAGACGCCGAGCCGATCCGTACCGTGGTCAGGCGCATCTGCATGCGGGCGCTAACCTAATACCCATGCCAATCCGCCATGGCCTCGCTGGCCTTGCACTGCTCGCCCCGCTGGCGGCAGCCGATCCCGACTGGCGCCAGATCAAGGCCGAAGCGCTCGATACTCTAGTCGAGCTTGTTCGTTTAGACACCTCGCAGCCCGACGGCAACGAGATCTTGGCGGCCCGGCTGCTCAAGTCCAAGCTTGACCGGGAAGGGCTGGCGTCTGAGATCTTCGAATCCGAGCCAGGCAGGGCGAGCTTGGTTGCCAGAGTTTCCGGCAACGGTTCCAAGAGGCCCCTGCTGCTGTTGGGTCATCTGGACGTGGTCGCTGTCGAGAGGGACGAGTGGTCCTTCGATCCGTTCGAGGGAGCGATAAGGGACGGCATCCTGTACGCACGCGGCTCGTCCGACGACAAGGGAGTGGTTGCGGGCTCCTTCCACGTGCTGCTTGAGCTGCACCGTCAGAAGGTCCCTCTGGACCGAGACGTCATCTTCCTCGGAGTCGCCGACGAAGAGGCGGGAGGCACACTAGGCATCACCTACATGCTTCAAAGGCACGGCGACAAGATCGCCGCTGAGTATGCCATCAACGAGGCAGGCAAGGGCGTGTTCGACCGAACCTTGGACTACGTCCGCTTCGAAATCCAGACTGCGGAGAAGACGCCCCGCCGCATCGATCTGCGGGCCGCGGGCACTTCGGGGCATGGCTCGATCCCACTTCTGGACAATCCGATCGGCGTCTTGGCGCGCGCGGTCGGGAGGCTGTTCGATCACGAGATGCCCCCGCGCCTGAACGAGACGACCCGTGAGTACTTCACCCGCCTCGCGGAAATCTCCGACCCCGATAAGGCAGCGGTGTTCCGAGCGATCCTCTCAGACAAGCCGAGTCCCGAAGACTACGAGCGCCTTCGTGCACTTTCGCCGGTCTACCACTCGATGGTGCGCACCTCGATCTCTCCCACGATCCTGCGGGGAGGGTACTTGAAAAATGTGATTCCCTCCGAGGCCCATGCAACGGTGGACATTCGTGCATTGCCCGACGAGGATCCCGAGCGACTGTTCTCCCTGCTGAAACAGGTCATGGCAGAGCCGGCCGTGGACCTGGTGCCGCATCCGCAGACTCGGCCGTCGCACGATCCGTCTCCGCTCCTGAGTGATGCATTCAAGGGCTTCGAGGCCGTTCTGGAGCGGATGTATCCGGGCGTGCCGGTCCTTCCCACGATGTCAACCGGGGCGACCGACTCAGCCCAACTGCGGGCCGCCGGGATCCACAGCTACGGGTTCGGCCCGGCTCGCCCCGAGTGGGACTTGGCCAGCGGGATACACGGCAAGGACGAGTACCTGTACGTGGAGCCTTTCCAAGACTATGTCGAGATCCTCTGGAACGTTGTCCTAGAAATCGCAGGGTCGGACTAGTCCTCCGTCAGACGACAGTCTTGGCGTAGACGGAGTAGAGATCTCGGCGGGCGCTGACCACTCGTCGACTGTCACGCACCGAGGTTGCTTGGTAGTCTGGGCAACTTAAGCAATCGTGTTCGGGACCAGCTGGGACCGCTGATCGTCCGAGTGTGGCATCGTGGCCGAGTGGCCGGCCGCTAGGGCAGGCTAGCCCAGGGAAGCGGGGCACATGGCCTAGGTTTCGGGTAGACTCCGCATGGTGCTGGGCACTTGGCGATGACAGCTCTCGACTACGCAGTGCTGGTGATCTACCTTGCCGGTGTCCTTTGGGTTGGAGGGCGGCTCGCTGCTGGGCAGAAGTCACTGAAGGGCTTCTTTCTCGGCGGAAGGACGATTCCTTGGTGGGCGGCTGCCTGCTCAGGAATCGCCACCATGGTGAGCGCGATCGGCTTCATCGGAGCGCCGAGCCAAGCTTTTGCTTCAGACTGGACGTACCTGCAGGCACGGCTGGCGTGGCCTGTCGCCATCTTTGTGGCCTGCGCCCTCTTCATCCCCTTCTTTCACCGACTTGAGGTTTTCACGGCGTACGAGTACCTCGAGCGGCGGTTCGACAGCAGAACGCGCCTTGTCGCCGCCGGAGTGTTCCTCCTGCTGAAGTGTGGATACACGGCGGTGGCCATCTACGCCCCGGCGCTCGTCGTCTCCGAGATGACAGGTCTGCCTGCCGCTTGGGTGTGCCTCGGAATCGGCGGTCTTACCACCGCCTACACCTGCTTGGGCGGGATGCGGGCTGTCATCTGGACGGACACGTTGCAGTTCCTCGTGCTCCTGGGAGGGCTCCTGGCCGCCCTTTACTACTCAGTGGGCAGCGTCGAAGGCGGCTTCGCTGCCATCGTTGCCGAGGGCAGCGCGGCGGAGAAGTTTCGGTTCTTGGACTGGTCGTCAAGCTTGGAGACCGAGTTCACGGCCTGGGGCGGCCTTGTTGGCGGGACATTCTTCCTGCTGAGCCAATACGTTGTGGACCAGGCCGAACTGCAGAGGTTTCTCACGACAGCGTCGGTGCGCGGGAGCCGCCAGGCCTTGGTCTCGACAATGGTGTTCACATCGATCTACGGGTTGGTCGTCTTTTTCATTGGCACGGCGCTATATGTGCATTATTCGCACGAGCCAAGCCAGGCCGCCTTCGCTATGGATCCTGATCGTGTGTTCCCAATGTTCATCCTTGAGAACATGCCCACCGGGCTGCGCGGGCTGTTGCTAGCAGGCATCTTCGCAGCCGCGATGTCGACGGTCAGTTCCATCCTAAATTCGCTGGCGACGGTCACCGTGCGCGACATGCTCGAGCCGCTGGCACGGACCACTGGCTCCGTTCGGCTGGCAAGGTGGGCGACCTTGGCGTTCGGCTGCCTGACCACGGCGCTGTCGCTGCGAGCCGGCTCCTTCGGGTCCGTCCTGATCGCCCAAGGGAAGATCAGGAACTTCTTTGGGGGAAGCTTGGTGGGCGTCTTCCTGCTAGGGCTGTTGAGCCCGCGCGCGAACGCGTCCGGGGCGTTCTGGAGCATTCTGGTCTCGTTCTCGGCGACCGCCTTGCTCGCGACCGCAACGGATGTCTCTTGGATGTGGTACAGCGTATTCTCGGCCGCTGTATCCTATGCGGTTGGGATCGCGATCAGCAAGGCCTCAGAGGCTCCCAACCGCGACGAATTGGACGGGCTGGTCTGGAGACAGAGCAATGGATGACCAACGGATCGCGAGCGATGTTCGCCTATCAAAATACAACCCGCTCCCGCGCATCCTCTATTTCGACGATTTCGACGAAGGCATGAACGGATGGTGCGAACTGGTGGGGAACCACACAGGGAACTTAGACCAGATTCGCCCGATCGCCAAGGACTTCAGGCCGCCCCAGCTAAGCAGCTGCACGTTCTTCGACATCGGCACGCACGGTTCGGTTGACGGGACTTACTCCCTGAAGCTCGCAACCCGGCCGTTGCAGAACCACTCGGCCGTTGCCATCAAGCGCATGACCTACGCGGCGCGTGGTCGGGTGCAATTCGAGGCGTACATCTCGTTCAAGGCGGAAATTGCCAGCGCCAATGCGTCCGGTTGGGACGGGAACGCGGCTCCCTCCGAGAGGCACTTCGGAGACTTCACTTTTTCGAATGACATATGCGTGGGCGAGTCTGGGCCCCGCTGGCACGGGGTCGTCCGCTACCGAAACGCCGATCCCGACGGGAATCTGGTGCAGCGTTGGGTCCGGCCAACGTCCCTCGAGCCCACGACGAAGATGGAGCGGATGGGCCTAGTGCCGGCGCATCCGCGGCAGGACTTCTTCTCCTTCCGGCCGGAGGACTGGGCCGAGCTTCCGGGAGGGCGCCAGCCGCTATGCTTCAACGAGACCGCCTCTAAGGTCAACTGGCACTACATTCGCTGGCTCTTCGACACGGAGAGCCTACGGTCTCTGGAGTTCCAGTGCAACGACTTACTCATGGATCTCTCGGATGTGCCTTCCCTCATCCACGACGAGAAGTACTACGGGATCGCGAATCTGCTCAACGTGTACTTTGCCGTACGAACCCACGTGAACGTCCGCAACTTCCTGTACGTCGACTCGGCCCTGCTGTCGGTGGACTGGTAATGCTCAGAAGATCGTTCACCGCAGTATTGGAGAAGGGTGTCACCTTCGACGCAGACTTCGAGACGGAACCCTACGAGGCCGGCTGGGCGCGTGAGGCACGGTGGTTTGTGCAGGTACTGCAGGCCGACCGGGGTTCAGGCCTCGTTGCGGTCCCGCAGATCTCGCCGGATGGAGCAGCATGGTGCGACGAGGGTTCCGGTCGCATGAGTCTCGTCGGCTCGGGAATGGTCTCGGCAGGCCTGCTCGGCTTTGGATCGTGGCTCCGACTGAGGGTCCGGCTGACGGGAACCCGGGGCCCCGTGACCGTCTTGATCCACTTGGCGCTCAAGGAGTGAACGCAGGGCTGTCAGGCCGACGTGCCGTGCGGAGCCTCAAGAACCTGCCCGGCGGCGATCAGTCTGGCGGCCAGTTTCGGGTAGCTCACTCCCTGCACGCCGATTTGCTCCTCCAAGGCAAGGTCCGCAGCGATGGCCGCACTCTGGCTCAGGATCATGAACACTGGTTCCATCCGCGTCGATCCGTACGCTACGTGCGTTGCCGAAATGGCGAAGGTGACTAGGAGATTCGTTACCTCAGTGGCACTGGGGATGATGGTGCCGTACGGGATCGGATACGGACGCGGCACACGACCCCCTCCCTTGCCCTCGCGCCAGACCATTCCGTCTCGAACTACCCGCCTGATCTCGTGCAGATCAATGCCGTAGCTTCCCAGTCCGACAGGTTCAGGACCGTCCTGCTCACCTTGGCAGTGACCCTGTGTGAGGACGAAGTCCGAGACCATCCGACAACCCTCCCGCACATAGATCTGATGTGGCCAGCCACCCGTTTCGGGAAACTCGTCACGACAAAGGCCGAAT
>JAJDWM010000361.1 GCA_022825595.1 Bryobacterales bacterium
CGGCCGGGCTCTTCAACCACACGGCGGCCATCTACCAAATGCTGACGGGCTACGAGCCGACCGAGGTCTCCCCCTCCGGCCAGCTGGAGCCCCCCTCGCCCAATGACTACCCAACGGCCGGGTCTTGGATCAGCAAGTTCCGGCCACCCACAGACCCGGTGCTGCCGTTTGTGGAGCTGCCGCGGCCGCTGCAGGAGTCCAGCGTGATCGGTAAGGGCGGCGCCGCGGGCTTCATCGGCAAGGCCTTCGACCCGTACCGGCTCTACCAAGACCCTGCCAAGGAGATCCAGCTCGACGATCTGGAACTGCGCAGGGAAGTGCCGGAGGACAGGCTGCAGCGGCGCTTCGAGCTCCTGCGGGGGATCAACGGCTCAATGCCCGCCCTGGAGAAGGCGGTCGGCAGCTATGCGCTCGACAAGTACTACCAGAACGCGTTCGATCTGGTGCTGTCGGGCAAGGCCCGCAATGCCTTCGACCTCTCTCTGGAGACGGACGAGATGCGCGACCGCTACGGGAGATTCACCTTCGGGCAGGGCGCGCTGATGGCCAGGCGGCTCGTCGAGGCGGGGACGCGCATGGTGCAGCTGAACTGGCCCTCGGTCGCCAACGGGGATCCGGAGACCACTGCTTGGGACACGCATGCGGCGAACTTCGGCCCGCTGCGGGACCTCCACTGCCCAAAACTCGACAAGTCGGTCTCTGCGCTGCTGACGGACATGGACGAGCGGGGGCTGTTGGCCGAGACTCTGATTGTGGCGGTAGGCGAGTTCGGACGTTCGCCGCGGTTGGGCGTATCGACCTCCGGCAACACGAATTCGCCGGACGGCCGGGATCACTGGCCCTACTGCTACACGGCCTTGGTTGCGGGCGCGGGCATTCCGGGCGGCAGACTGTACGGGGAGTCGGACGCGACGGCCTCTTCGCCGAAGGAGAAGCCGGTGCACCCGAACGACCTGCTCGCAACGATCTACTATGCGTTGGGCATCGACCCCAACCAAGAGATCCACAACCACCTCAGCCAGCCGCGCGATCTGGTCAAGGGGAAGCCACTGCTGGACCTCTGGCTGGGCTGACGAAGGCAGGAGGCGGGCCCCGCTTGAGGTTCCGCTCCTACCGTCGCTTAGCGGTTAGTTTCCCGTCCAGACGGGAGAACGCTTCTCCAAGAAGGCGCTCATGCCCTCTTGAGCGTCATCTGCCAGGGCATTCATGCTCATGACCTCTTGGGCATAGTCGTAGGCCTTAGGCTGGTCAAGGTCGATCTGGGAATAGAAAGCCTTCTTGCCCAGGGCCACCGTGAGCGAGCTTGCAGCGGCGATCTCCAACGCCAGCTTGCGAGTCTCCGCTTCCAAGCGATCTGCAGGAACGACCCGGTTCACCAATCCCCACTCCGCCGCCCGGGCAGAATCGATCACCTTGCCGGTCAGGAGCATCTCCAAGGCGCGCTTGCGGCCGATGCAGCGCGTGAGCGCCACCATTGGAGTGCTGCAGAACAGGCCGATCTTCACGCCGGGAGTGGCGAAGCGCGCCCGCTCCGACGCCAGTGCCAGATCACAGGTGGCGACCAACTGGCATCCCGCAGCCGTTGCGATGCCGTCCACTTGGGCGATCACAGGCTGGGGGATTGCTTGGATCGCGGTCATCATGTCCGTGCACTTCTCGAACACGTGCCGGTAGTGCCTCAGGTCCTTGCCGGTCATCTCGCCCAGATCGTGGCCTGACGAGAACACCGGACCGACAGCCCGCAGGATCACGGCGCCGACCTGACGGTCCTCCCCTATCTGGCGCACCGCATCGGTGACGGCCCGCATGGCTTCCAGCGACAGAGCATTGCGCTTGGCCGGATTCGAGAGGGTCAGCACGGCCAAGGGCGGTTCTAGGGCGACTCCGAGCGGGCTGCCATCCATGCCGGGATCAGGATAGCAAGCCGTTGTATGCTGATTCGGCCCATGCACCCAATCCTCATCCTGCTCGTGTCCATGGCAGCGGTGTTCCTGCTGATCATCCGCTGGAAGGTCAACGCCTTCGCCGCACTCATCCTCTCTGCGGTCCTTATCGGCCTTCTGTCGCCCCATGTCGCCGTGGAGGAAATCATGGGAGCCGTCACCGAGGCCTTTGGCGGCCTTGTCGGCCGCATCGGCGTCGCTATCGCGATGGCGGCCGTGATCGGGCAGTGCCTGATGGAGAGCGGAGGCGCCGAAAAGATCACCCGACGCTTCGTCGCTTGGCTCGGAGAGAAGTACTCCTCGTTCTCAATGGTGATTAGCGGCTACATCCTGTCCATCCCCGTATTCCACGACACCGTCTTCTACTTGCTCGTGCCGCTGGCACGCTCCATGAGCATGCGGATGGGCGGGCGCAACTACTTGCTCTACACACTGGCGATCGGAGCGGGCGGCGTGACCACGCACATCTTTGTGCCGCCCACGCCGGGTCCTCTCGCGATGGCAGAGACCCTGAGCATCGACCTCGGCATCGTGATCATCATCGGACTGATGGTGGCCGTTCCCGCGGCCTTGGCCTGCTGGGCGTACGCCTGGTGGATCGACCGCAAGCTCCAGATCCCAATTCGGGAGGCTCCTGGGCTGTCGCTTGAGGAGCTCAAGCTGGTGGCCAACCGGCCGGAGAGCGAGCTTCCGAGTTTCTTTTCCTCGCTGCTGCCAATCGCCATACCGGTCGTCCTCATCACAGCCAACACGGTCAGCAACACCTTCTTCCCGGGAACGACCCTGAGCAGCGTCACGGCGTTCCTCGGAAACCCGAACCTGGCCCTGATGCTCGCAGCGGCTGCCGCGCTGGGGCTGCTGGCCAGCCACAAGGGGATCGGCCTGCGCGAGCTGGCCAAGCCCACCGAAGAGGCCATCAAGAGCGCCGGCCTGATCATCCTGATCACTGCCGGCGGAGGGGCCTTCGGTCGGATGCTCGTCAAGGCCGAGGTGGGCACTGTGTTGGGACAGTACGCGGAACAGGTCGGCCTGCCCTTGATGCTGCTCGGCTTTGGAGTCTCGATGCTGTTTCGCATCGCGCAAGGCTCAGCAACTACGGCGATGATCACAACTGCGGAAATCCTCGCGCCGCTGATCATCGCAACCCCGCCGGGCTATCACGCCGTCTATATCCTGACCGCAATCGGGTCGGGATCGATCGTAGGAGGCTGGATGAACGACTCGGGCTTCTGGGTCTTCAAGACGATGACTGGCCTGACCGAAGTGGAGGCACTGCAGACGAAGACTGTGTCGCTGTTCGCGCTTGGAGGCGCGGGGCTGCTCGCGTCTTGGGTCGGCGCAACGTTTTTCCCTCTGGTTTAGAGGTGCAAGCCCAAGCCGGGCGCGGCCCTAGCGCGGCGGGTCAGGATCCCGGCTGGCGCCTTTTGGAGTGCTCGTAGAGCAACGTGCCTCTCTCGTCATAGAAGCGGAATCGCGCCACGGCGGCGTCGCCGTCCGGCTCCACCGAGACCACCAAGAAGCCTCCACTCGCCTCCGGAGAGTGGTAGGGCTGTCGGATCTTGCCTTCCGGGTCGGTCGTTTCGGGGTCGCCCGGGTAGCTGCCCAGGATCGAGTTGGCATCCACCAGCGCTCCGGACGAGAACTCTTCGTAACCGTCGGGCCGGATCGAGTGGTACTGCCAGTGGCGGTCTCCGCACGCGATGAAGAACTCCTCCGGGCTGACGCCGCTCTCGGCGAGCCTGCGGAAGAACTCCTCCCCCTCGTGGCGGTAGCCGTTCAGGTTCGTGTGGTTATCCCGCTTGCTGGCGGAGTCCGGCCCGACCATCGGCGTCGCTGAGAGCAGCATCTTGAACGTGGCATCGCTCTCGCTCAATGTGCGCAACAGCCACTCCTTCTGGCGGTCGCCCCAGATGGTCTTGCGCGGACCGTCCGGCTGGTCCAGGGGACTGCGGTAGTCGCGCCCTTCGACAAGCCAGACCTGCAGGTCGCGGCTGACGCGATGCGTGCGGTAGGTCACCGGGGCTTCCTCGGCCGGGTCAACCACCGGGAGCTGCTCTTGGAACACTGCAACGCCAAGTTCGTGCGACGGCTCGAATCCGGAGCCCGACTCGCCCTCGTGGATGTTGGTGCGGGGATAGTAGTCGAGCTGCTTTGGGGCACGGATGCGAACGGCATTGACGGCGTCGGAATCGTCAAAGCGATGGTCGTGGTCGTCCTTCATCCAGTACGTGGCGACACTGCCGAACAAGTCCAAGAAGCGCGGCTGGGAGTACTGTTCGTGATGCTTCTTGCGCATCTCGTGACGAGTCTGGGCCCGGCCCCGGTGGCCGGGGTGGTCGTAGTAGACGTTATCGCCGGTGCCCACGAAGAAGTCCGGCCGGAGCTTGAGGATCGACGCCAACGCCGGGTAGCCGAGCTCCTTGTCGGGACCGGAGTAGGGCGGCTGCCGTCCGCTGCCGGTGTAGTGGAAGAACGAATAGTTCATTCCCGTAACGATCGCGAAGCTGTATCCAGCAGCGGTCGACGGGCCCGCGAGCGTACGGAACGTCGCCGCGTCGGAAATCCGCAGGTCATCCTTTTTTGGGCCGTAGTGCAGGCGGTAGTGGTGCCGGGTGGCTGGCGCAAGGCCCGTCACCTTAGCCTTCACGAGGAAGTCGCTGTACGGCGAGGCCTCGACCCAGTCGGTCATCCGCGAGCCGCGGAACTGGTCGTTGGCAGCCACTTCGAAGCGGGCCCAGCCGCGAGCCCCGCGAATGCCCTCCCAGCGCGGGTCCTGGCGCGGGTTCGAGGATGTCAGGCGCGACTGCAGGATGGCCGACGTCTCGCCAACTTCGCCCGCCATGATGCCCTGTCGGAGGTTGATTGGAAAGTCTGGCGGTGGCTGGCCCGCGAGGGCCGCACAGAACAGAAGCGAGAGGAAAATCGCGGTAACCATGAGGATCCTGCCCTCCGGGGCGGAGGAACTCCCAATGCTACTAAAGGACAGTGGGCCACAGAACGGGCGGCTGGAGGAGGTGGCCGCCACCATGCGTGGCGTCCAATGCGTCAGACCGGTTGCTGGCGGGCGGTCCGCGATGCACTTCAGGCGGGTCCAAGTGGTGCGCGGCCCGTACGAGCACTAGATGCGCCCGAGTCTGCGCCTCTCCGGTGCGGAGTTGGGGCGTTCAAGATAGGTGCGTCCGCGATTCTGACAACCCTCAAGCCGACGCTCAGGGCTGGCTCCCATACACAGTTGGACGGGCTGCGCGAGGTCCGGCGCCTGCGGCAATTCGGCGGCCGCGACCAAATGCGGCCCCCTGTAGAATTCTTACCTATACCAAGGGGTGTCACCCTCTCGGAAGCGGTGGCGCGGGCCGATCGAGATCTGCGGGAATGGCCACCAGCAAGTTGCATTGGGCGACCAAGTCAAACCTGGGGACCAGTGCAGCCA
>JAJDWM010000709.1 GCA_022825595.1 Bryobacterales bacterium
AAGTACCGCAGTTCCGTGCCCACCTATTCGGGGATCGGCGGATCCACAGCGGAAGCCCTCGCGAAATCCGCCAAGCAACGGTTGGAAGAGGGGTTCACCGCCGTCAAGATGGGCCTCAGCAAGGGGCCCGGCACTGCGAGCCTCGAACGGGTGGAAGCCGTCTCCGAGGCCGTCGGCGGCACCGGACAGGTACTCGTCGACTCTTTGGGGGCCTATAAGCTCCACGAGGCGCGAGCGGTGGGCTCCCGGCTTGATGCTTTGCCCAACGTGGGCTGGTGGGAAGATGCCCTGCTCCCCGAGGACGTTGGGGGATACCAAGAGCTCCGGGCATCCCTGAAGACGCCCGTATGCGTCGGCGAGACGCTCTCAAACCGCTACCAGTTCCGCGACTTGTTCGCTGCGCGCGGCGCGGACATCATCAACCCGGACCTCTGCAGGGCGGGGGGCATCAGCGAGTGTCGCCGCATCGGAATCCTCGCCGATTTGCATGGCGTGCTATTCTCGCCGCACATCAGCACCGGCACCGCCCTGTATTGGGCCGCTTCTGTGCACTTGGGCGCACACCTGCCGAACACAGTGATCATGGAAGGCGGCACACTGCTCGAACGTCCGTTCGGTAATCAACTGTTGCGCCAGCCATTGGAGGCCCGCCCGGGACACGCCGTCGTGCCAGAACGCCCTGGCATCGGGGCAGAGTTCGACGAGGGCGAGCTTGCGCGGTACACGGTGAACTGAGCGGTGACCTCCCGTCTGATTCCAAACGTCCGCTGGCGCATCGCTGCCCTATTGTTCTGCGCCACCGTGATCAACTACATCGACCGCCAAACCCTGTCCGTGCTGGCCGCCCAGATCACGGAGGAACTGGGTATCTCGGACATCGAGTACGCCCAGATCGTGCAGGCGTTCCTGATCTGCTACGCCGGGATGTACATCGTTTGGGGGCGGATCATCGACCGCTGGGGAACAAGGGTGGCCTTGGCCCTGTCGATGGTCTGGTGGTCCCTCGCGAACGCCGGCCACGCGCTCGCGAGGGGTGCCTTGGGCTTGGGCATCTTTCGCGCCCTGCTCGGCTTGGGCGAGTCTGGGAACTTCCTAGCCGCCGAAAAGGCAATCTCCGAATGGTTTCCGCCGAAGGAGCGCGGGTTCGCCAACGGAATCGTCAATGCTGCGGCGTCGACCGGAGCAATCTTGGCTCCGCCGCTGATCGTCCTGATCTTTACGCAGTGGGGCTGGCGCGCGGCCTTCGTTGTGACTGGGGCGACGGGATTCGTATGGCTCGTGTTTTGGCTGCGCTGGTACTGGGTGCCGGCGAGGCACCCGCGCGTCACGGCCGAAGAGCGATCGCTGATCGAAGACGCGCCGGGCAGCCCGCACCGGCGTTCCGTGCGCTGGATCGAACTGTTTCAGGTGCGGCAGACGTGGGCGCTGTTCCTGGCCCGCGTCTTGGCGGATCCAGTGTGGTGGTTTTACCTTTTCTGGCTGCCCAAATACCTCAGCGACGAGCGCGGCTTCAGCATTGTGGCGATCGGTCTCACCTCTTGGGTCCCGTTTCTTACTGCGGACCTAGGCGCCATCGCCGGAGGCTGGTTCTCCGGGCGATTGATCAGCCGAGGGATGGCGCCGCTTAAGGCGCGAAAGTGGGTGATGCTCCCGGCGGCGGTGGTGATGCCGCTCAGCTTGGTCGTGCCTTCCAGTGATTCCGCCGTAGTGGCGGTTGCGGCGATCTGCGGAGTCACCTTCGCGCACATGGCTTGGAAGACAAACCTCATGACCATGACGAACGATGTGTACCCGACGGCGGTCGTGGGTTCGGCGGCCGGCATTGTCGGTTTGGGCAGTTCACTGGGAGGTGTGATCTTCACCGGAATCACCGGTTATGTCGTCGAGAGCTACTCATACGACTCGATTTTCTACGTCATGGCATTCCTGCATCCGATCGCCTTTTGCGTGCTCCATGTGTTGGCGAGGGCCAGCTTGGGCGAGAACGGGCGCAAGTGAGTCCGGTATTGACCAGGGTCGCGGGCTCAAACCACGGGCCAAGCGGTGTCGGTGAAATCCGGGCCCGCAGTCGCCGTCCATTCGCCGTTCGCGGCCTTCGCGGACCGTTCGGAGGAGCCACCACGGAGTGGTTCAGTGCAACGCTTCGGAGAATGGCGAGCCTCCGGCACTGCCCTCCCCGCTGCAGTTTGTACACAGCGGTCAAGCGGTCAGGCCCTTCCTTCATTGCGGCGGGACGGCCCATCGGGAGGTAGAGAAATGGCACACACGAAGCGATTCGGAGGGGTCATCCCTATCCTTGTCACCCCGTTTACCGATTCCGGGCAGGTCGACATGAGCGGACAGCTTCGGGTGATCGACCACTTGTGGGCGAATGGTGCAACGAACGGTTTCGGAGTCTTCGGGAACGCCGGTGAGGGCTATACCTTGCTGCCCGACGAACGCCGGGCACTGCTCGACGCGACCGTCCGCCGCGTGGATGGTCGCGCACCGGTGATAGTGGGAGTAGGAGCGACCGGCACGCGCGCGGCCGTCGAGTCCTGCCGCATGGCCGAGGGGCAGGGCGCTGACGGGCTGATGGTTCTGCCCCCGTACTACCTCCGACCGGACGGGGAAGGGCTGATGTTCTTCTACGGGAAGATCAGCGATGCTGTCTCCATTCCGATCATGGTGCAGGATGCGCCGATGCTGTCCGGTGTGCCCATGCCTCCGGCTCTTCTGGCCCGGCTTGGGAAAGAGGTCGAGAACGTCCAGTACGTCAAGGTTGAGGCGCCGCCAACCGCGCCGAAGATCAGCGCAGTAGTCGAGGCTGCAGGCGACAGCCTGACGCTCTTGGGAGGGCTGAACGGCCAGTTCATGATTGAGGAATGGGAGCGCGGCGCGGTAGGCACCATGCCGGCGAGCGACATGACTTGGGTCTTCTGCTCGATCTGGAGGGCTATGGAGTCGGGGGATCTCGAGTCCGCGTGGAACACGTTCCAACGAGCACTCCCGTTGATTCGGTTTGAGTTGCAGCCGGGCCTTGGCGTCTCCGCAGTGAAGCAGAATCTCGTCCACTTCGGCGTGCTCGACTGCGCTGCGGTCCGGCACCCGACACGGACGCTTGATGCGGCCGGCCTGCGCGAACTCAAGGCGTTGCGGAGCGTGGTCGGGCCGGTTTGGCGTTCATGCCCGTAGATCGAATCGAGTCGATAGAATCCTTTGCCATCCGGTTGGCCCGGGACTGGGAGGCCGTTAGGGGCACGGCTGGGTCTCCGACCGAGCTGGCGTCCGGAGAGTTCGATTACCGTTGGTCGGAGACCAACCGTTCGCTTTACTCGGTGCACTTCGAGGCAGCGTTGGTCAAAGTCAGCCTGTCGTCGGGACTGGTTGGCTGGGGGGAGCCACAAGCACCCCTGGCTCCGGAAGTAGCCTGCACCATCGTCGACAGACTCCTTCGGCCGGCCATCGAGGGGTGCCCGTTCGACGGCTCACCACAAACAGTCCGGGCTCTGCGCGATCGCATGTACGCGTCGATGCGCGTCCGTGGCCAGACAGGTGGGTTCATGCTCGACGCGATTGCCGGAGTCGACATCGCACTATGGGATTTGGCGGGCAGGATGGTCGGCAAGCCCGTCGGAGCCATTCTCTCGACTAACGCCCCGAAGGCGCGCGTACCCTGCTATCTCTCCGGCTTGGCGGGCCGTACACCGCAAGAGAGCGTCGAACGAGCGAGACAAGCGTGGAACGCAGGATTCCGGGCGTTCAAGCTATTCCATGGCCGAACGGATGCGGAGTTGTTCGAGCTTGTCCAGAGACTGCGGGGCGAACTTGGGCCGGATGCCGGGATTGCCGTAGACGCGTTGTGGCGCTTGGACCCCGCGACGGCCCACGAGTTTGGGAGCAAGCTGGACGCTCTCGGATGCCTGTGGCTTGAGTGCCCTCTTCAGCCAGAGCTCGTCGAGGAGCATGCAGCCTTGGCCCGGCGGATCAAGACTCCGATTGCCTTGGGCGAGAGCTATCGGTCGCGATTCGAAATGGCACCTTTCTTCGCGAGCGGCTGCGTCGGTTGGCTGCAGCCGGACCTCGGGCGCTGGGGAATAACAGAGGCGGCCGAGCTTGTGCGAGAGGCTGGGGACCGGTGCCAGGTCGTGCCGCACATCAGCATCGCGATGGGGCCACAGATCGCAGCGGCGCTGCACTTGGCGGCAGCGTTCGATAGCGTCAAGCTCGCGGAGTACAACCCTTCGGTCTTCGCTGTTTCTAATCAGTTCCTCGCCAGCGCGATGCAAATGGACGGTGCGTCGTACGGGATTCCTGACGGCCCCGGTCTAGGCATAGAGGTGGACGAAGCGGCCGTCAGGGCTGTGGCGGCCGGGGCGCCGGCCGCGTGAGCGGTCCTTAGACGGTCGTCAAACGTGCGCTAAGACCGCGACGCCCCGTGGGGCAAACGCTGGCCGGCGACTGAGGCGACCGCGAAGGTCGCGTTCGGTCACTCCCGCCCGGGCGTGCCTCGGCTGTGCGTTGGCTCACCGGACCCATTAGCCAGCTTGCACTTCGGGCTCGAGAGTCGGTCTGGCCGCTCGAAGCAATGGCGCTGTTGCGATGTTCGTCCAGATGACCGCATCCCGAAAGGACATCGGAGGTTTCTGAAGGGCGCGCCCAGTGGGAATTGCGGTTCACATGCGTTCTCGTCAATCGAAAACGCCTACGTCGGTCGGCGATTCCTGCGCGGGGGGTCACGGGGTGACCCCGCGCCTTGCCTTCCGGCACTGGGTGTGGACGATACGCTCGACTCGGTCCAGCGCCGGCAATCGACCGTGGTGGTCCTCAAACTCCTCCCGAACCCGCGTGATGTTCGTCGCTAGGGACTCGGCGACTTCTCCGACGAGGGACAGTACGACACTGGCCCGAACGTCGCATGTCGCGGCAAGAGATCCCCAGTGCTTAGGGCCCACGTTCCCGGGTTCGCTTATTCCGCCGACGCTCTGTGCCAAGGCGTGGTCAATGTTCTCGATCGCCCGGGTTGGCACTAGGTCATAGAAGGGAGCGAGTCGTATCGCTCCGTCCGCGTCGTAGAGCAGAGCCAGGTTCTTCGCATGGCCATCCGAGTTTCCGGCCAGCACGTTGAAGACCTGCCATCGCAGCAACGATTCCAAGTCGTCCAAGGGCGCTGCAGACACATCGCGGACCAGGCCGAAGCAACGAGCGAATGATGGTCCACCGTTGGTCTCGTACTTCTGCCGGCTGCTGTAGCCGAGGGCTTGGCAGAAGTCCTCCTGATGCAGTCTGGCGACTGTACGGTCTCGCCCGAGAATGCGATCATAGCGCTCGATCAGGGCATAGCGATCGCTTCCTGACCTGCACAACTCGAATCCCACGACCGACAGGCCAGCTGTGTTGGCAAGCATCGTGGTGTAGCACTCGTATGCGAGAACGTTGCGGTATTCCACCGAGTCGAACTTAATGATGTGAGTGGACGGGGCAGTGCTCTCGGGCAGGTGGATCAGCCCATCGAACAGCGCGATCGGTGTCTTGTCCTGCGCGCCCGCCAACGAGAGCCTAGGTAGGCGAGTGCCTTCAATAGTGCCGACATCCCAACCTCTCTGGTGCACGAGTTTGGCCAGTCCGGCCTGATCAACTGGGAGGTAGGTCGGCGAGTCCATTGGATCAGGGATCTGGCCTTCGGGCACGATGACTAGGGCTCCCGCGCACTCGCCCCCCAGTGCTCGCAGCAGTTCGTAGTCGTCGTCCGGCAAGCGATGCTGTTGCATCAATCGGTACCTGGCCCGCCCCTCAGGAAGGAGATTGGCGAAGAACTGATGACCCTGATCGCGAGCAGCCGTCAGTTCGTCTTCGGCGAGAGGCAACGACATGGAGATCGCGAACCCGTTCTCGCGGACCCAAGTGGCCGAGTACTCGAACTCCATGCTTCGGCCGGGACCACACTGAATGTGGCCTACCCGTTGGTTGCCGTACCAGACGCCGAGACCCTCGTCACGCATTCGACGGATTCCTTCAGAGTCTCCAAGGACTTGGTTCAGCCCTTGAGCGACTTGGAGACGGTGTGCCGCGGAAGAATGACAACTTCCAGTCCCAGCAATTGGAGACCGTGCATTGCCTTTCCGATTTCGGCTGTCTCCTTTCCCCTTTCAAGCTCAGACAGGAAGCGCATGCTGAGGTTGGCGTACCCAGATAGTCTTTCCAAGGTCCAGCCCGCCTTCTTTCGATGGGAGCGCATGATCTGGCCGAGTTCCCGTGTCGACCGGACTGGTCCATATTCCGGCGTCTCGCGCCTTGCTGCCTTAGGCATTGTTTTTATCGTACGGGAAAACTACTGAGGGTAGAGTGCCCCGTCGCGGGGATCGATTCCCGTACGGGATTGGCCTCTAGTTTCCGGACCGAGCTGGACGGCCAGTGTTAGCATGCGCCGAACTGCCTCAACACTGGTGGAGCACTACGAGGCATGCAATGCCAGCCGTCTGCTGGCAGCGTCAGGCGGAACTGTCGCGGCATCGCCACTCACCCGCCGACTGGAAGGGCTTGACACCAGTCGGCTTCTGATCGATCGAACAGCGTGTTGCATTGTGCCCCGATCTGATCTCAATTCCTCGATCCGCGATTGGCCACTGCTACCTTCCAGTCCAGGATTCGGCGGCTTGCGCGACGAAGTCCTATGTTCTGCAAGCCTAGAGGTTGCCTTGAGGCGCGCCTTGTACCAGTCCACGCGACAACGCCTCTCCGGCCCCCCAGCTTAGAGCCCGCCTTCGGTCTCTTGGGAGAACGGGTCTGACAGGCGCTCGACGATGCGCACGGTCTCGACGCTGACATGCACGATGCGCCGGAAAGCCGCGATCAAGTTCTTGGGGCCCTGGAACCATCCGTTCGGATCGTTGAGGATGCCGCTGTGCCTCTCCGTCGTGGCGGATGACCGCGACGCGGACGGCATCGGGATCGGGGCCGACGCGTTGGCCCTCAATTGCGGCAGCATCCTTAACACCGCTGGGGCGGAGGCAGTCCTCGACCTCGGCGGCCACGCCGTCGTCAAAACGGTGGACCACAAGGTGGACGGCGGTGGATCCGATGATATTCCTACCAGCCTGAGGTTGGCACAACTCTGGACCGGAAAGTGAATTCTGGCGGAGGCCATTCTCAGACTGAGCCTCATCCCTATCAAGTGCCCACGACGAGACCCCTGACTTCCGCCAGACCTCAGCCGTCCGGCAAGTTCCTGGTCCCTTGTCTTGTCGGGCCTATGTCGGCACGGCCGAGCCAGTTCGGCGAGCAGTGGCCAGGATTCGCTTTGCAGGGAGCAAATGGCCTCCATGGCAACCTAGTCCTAAAGCCGGGTAGCCGGAAGATCGGGGGTGCGCTCCCACTGCATGTAAGGAAACGTGCAAAGGTTCCGTTCGTGCCGAAGGACTGCGACATGCATTCCCGCCGCTTCGACCGAC
Organism: Bryobacterales bacterium; assembly: GCA_022825595.1. Lineage (GTDB taxonomy): Bacteria > Acidobacteriota > Terriglobia > Bryobacterales > UBA6623 > VXMF01. Next base: position 7,431 of record JAJDWM010000709.1, read on the forward strand.
CGCACTGGCGAAGGAATGCGTCCGTGGCCGTCTACTGCACGGTGCTGAGAGGCGTCAACTCCGGGAGTTGTGGAGGGGCTGAGGACCGACCGACCCTACGCCTTTTCGGCAGAGTATCAGCAGCGCAGGTGGGCCGTCCGGACGACTCACCATCCTGGGAGTATGCGGGACCCGGTGGTGCACTTCGGCACATTGGCCGCGCTCAGTCCTGACTACGAACAACGTCGCGGAACAGCAGGTTCGCGTCTGTCAGGAGCTGCGGGTCTCCATTACGGCGCGGAGCGGTTACCTCCTTTGCGAGTTCGTCCTCGATCATCCGATCCAGAGCGGGGATGCGTGGCCCCGTTCCGAGTTCGCGTGTCGCTGCCTTGCGGGCAATCAGTTCGCCCACAGCCTGGTCTGCCCCGGGGCTGATTGCGATTCCCGCGCGAATCTCGGAAAGCCTCATTGGCGGCGGGTCCGTCCGTGTGCGAAGCCAGCGTAATGCCATGACTGGCCGCACGACGTAGAAATACTTCTTCAGTGCCACTGTTTCTCGCCTATGGATGTACTTCTCGTAAGTGGAGCGCCCCAGACGAGAGTAGTGGTGCTGCCCAGTGCGCCGATACGGCGTACGGCCGGCGAGAGTGCGAAGCCTGTCGGCGACCGTTGCCTGCCATCGGTACCGGACCGGTGACACCAGCCACTCGTTAAGCGCAGGGTTTGCCTTCAGCAAGAGGCGCAGCGCCTTCTGGATGTCCCATCCGCTGAGGTCCAGGTCGCCTTCGATCGGGCACTCGATGACGTCGCGCCGCGGCTCGATTGCAAGGTAGTCATCGAGCGGTCGCACATAGACGAATCTCACGTCGTAATCGCTGTCAAGAGAAGGAAAGCCTCACGCTCGGCTACCAGACTCCACCGCCAGCAAGATCCGAACGCCCTTGGCAGATTCGAGAGCATCGAGCCTGCCTAGGATTCGGTCGGTGCCTGCACGGGGAATCATGCCTCCAACATAACGGCCAGGTTCCGGACTGGCTCGTACCCTCGGAGCCCGACGGTCGATAAGCAGGAGAGTCGCCCAGAACCCCCGAGTGGTCACATCGGAATGCGATTGGGCCCCAGCGCAACACCTCAGGGAGCTGCACGCCAAGCAGCCCAAGTCTTGCCGGCCACCTTGGGCATGTCTGAGTTGTCGGACTGGGCCGGGTGAGCTTGCGCCGAGGACCCGCTGTCGCCAAGCTCTGGAATGGCCGCTCGCGAGCACTCGCCTGCGACACGTCTAGTAAGTCAGCCGTAGCGGGCCGAGACATTGCCGGCAGACTGTCGACCTAGCCGAGGCGTTGCTCTCAATCCACCATCAACGGCTCGGAATTCGCCCCTTGGCGCCCATCTCTGGGCACTGTTTGGCCTCCGGCAGGCTCATCCCACTCGCAGACGACGCCGGAGGGGAGGCCCTGTCGATCCTCCTCACTGTGCTTCGACCGCTCGCGATCGTCTGCTCGGATCAAGACTGCGATCCGGTGCACATTCGTGGCCAACGTCGCTGGTGCCATTGCCTGTTCGAAGCGCTGCTTGCCCTTCTCTCTCGCCCGGTCTAGGCCGCGCTGCTCCAAGTTGTTCACCGCCGATTCCACCGCTGCATACGCGTGCGAAGCCTCTCGAAACCAGGCCTGTCGTCCCGCTTCTGGTGCGGCCGCCGCTCGACGTGCCCCTGACACCACCGCCAGACAGCCTCCCGGCGGGACGCGAGCAGTCAGCCGGAGGTGGACTAACCGGGCCCGATCCGCCGCGGATGGCATTGGGCCACGGAACGTCCTTTCGTGAGCACATGTGGCACGAATCCGATGTGTCGGGCGCACTGAACGGGCAAACCTAGCCTGCTTACGCCGTTACGAACGAAATGCCTGGAAGAATTCCCGCTGCCTGCGCAGCACACGTGCCACTACTAGGCGCACGTGCCAAACCTCGCGATGTCCGGAACTGTAGACATCTGCTGCCGATCTACAGCGAGATTCGCCCTGGCGACATGTCTCCCCGGCCAAAGCGACCGAGACGTCACGAGTGTTCTTGGCGAGCCAGCCTTGGCGGCGCCGTGCTGCGCCAAGTACACGTCCCGAGGCTAGCTGAGGCCAACGTCCGGTGGGCGGGCCGTCCAGTGCACCCACCTTCAGTAGGCCACGGAAGGCAATCCAGACGGGTCTGGGTCGGCTCGCTGAACCCCCGACCCGGGTAGCATCTTGGGGACATGCCTGTGCTTCGTCGCCTGCTCAAACGCATGAGCGATGCCCAGAAGGCGCGGCTCCGACCACGCTCGGCCAAAGAACGAGATGCCAACCGGCAATCCCTGGACCAACCCGCCCGGGACCGTGATGTGCGGGTAGCCGGCGCGTGCCGCCGCCGATGAGCAACCCCGAAACGACGATTGGTCCCCATGGACCAGGTCCGTGACCCAAGCCGGACCGGTCGTCGGGGCGAAGAACGCGTCCAGCGCCCGCTCATCCATCGTCGAATCGATCGCCCTCCGACACCCGTCACGGCTGATCGTCAGAGCCTCCCTGTAGGCGGGCTCCGACAAGGGTCCCTTCGTAATCGCCTCCTCGAGGATGTCTTGGCCGAAGTACGGCATCTCGTCGTGGTGGTGCTCTTCGTTGAACCGGATCACGTCGGAAAGGCTCCGCACCTTGGCGTCTGGACCAAGCCCGCCCAGGTACGCGTTCAGCCCATGCTTGAATTCATAGAGCATCACCTCGAGGCCCGGACGCCTAGCTTCGGCAATCCCGGGGAGATCTTCTACGTCGAAGACCTCTGCCCCGGCATCCCGCATTGCGCTGACGGCGTCGTCCAAGAGGCCGTCAATCTGCCTGTGTTGTCCCCAGTATTCGCGTAGCAGCCCCACCCTTGCCCCTTGCAGGGCTCCCTCATCGAGGAATTGGGTGTAGTCCCTCGCCAGTCGGCCGTTGCTCGTTGCAGTGGCCTCGTCGCGACCATCCGGGCCAGCCAGGACAGACAGCAGGGCGGCGGCGTCCGCGACGCTTCGCGCCATTGGGCCGGCCGTGTCTTGCGTGTGCGAGATGGGAATAATCCCTGCCCGGCTGACGAGCCCGACCGTGGGCTTAACGCCAACGATGCCGTTGACCGAGGACGGGCAAACGATCGACCCGTTCGTCTCCGTCCCGATGGCCAGCGGTGCCAATCCCGCCGAGACCGCGACGCCCGAACCGGAGCTTGAGCCGCACGGGTTGCGCGCCAAAAAGTAAGGGTTCAGCGTCAAGCCTCCCCGGCCGGACCATCCGCTAGTGGACCGCCGCGACCGGAAGTTCGCCCACTCGCTCAAGTTGGTCTTCGCGATCAGCACCATGCCGGCCTCGCGCATCTTGGCCGCCACGGTGGAATCCGTCTCCACACCCGATCCGACCAGCGCCAGCGACCCCGCTGTGGTTTCCATGCTGTCCGCTGTGTCGATGTTGTCCTTCAGCATCACGGGGATGCCGTGCAGCGGGCTGCGGATCCTCCCATCGCTCCGCTCGGCGTCCAGTCGGTCGGCGTCGGCCAGCGCCTCAGTGTTGACCTCGATCACCGAGTTCAAGCTGGGCCCGGAGGCATCGATCTCTCGAATCCGCTCTAGCATGGCCTCGCACAATGAATGCCCGGTAAGCCGGCCCTTCTCGAGGCTTTCGCGCAGCGACGCGACCGTCGCCTGTGTCAGGTCAGGATCGTCGCCTACGCCGAGGTCTGCTCCTGGGCGCCGGTTGGAGCAGCCGATCCACGCAGCCGTGGCGACCGCCAGTAGGTCCCTCCTCCTCATCCTTGCCACTAGGGTCCCTCGAGTCGGCGAAGCCATCACTCCGGCGGTTGCAGGTCGTAGGTGCGGATGGCCTCGAACAGCCTTCCCGCACCATCAAGTCCGATCGCGCGAACCAGCAGGGTGGCTGGGTAGCCCGCGACCATGACCGTGGGGACGGCGAAGCTTCCGCCTTGGCCCGTTCCCAGAAGCCGCGCACCGCGGTCGGAACCCGCCACAGACGCCAGCCAGATCCACACCATTCGCCTGGCCGCGATCGTGTCCTTAAGCAGGGTGGCATTGAATTGGTGCTCCCGGCCAACATGGAGTTTCGATTCTGCCGGAAGCTGGATCTCGAACGGGACAGCCGACGGATTCACTTCGACTTCGCGGAACCGTGGCGGCTTCGATTCGAGGAAGAACGACCGGTTGTAGTCCTGCTTCTTGCCTTCACGACGGACGTACAACACCCAGTCGTGCGCGTCGTCGGGTGTGCGTGATCGGTACCGGTCTCCCTTGAACTTTTTCTTCTGGTCGAACCACGCTCCGGTTGCCGGGTCGAACCAACTGACCTTGTACTCCTGCTTCGGCATGAGAAGCTCGATCAGCCCCGGCTCCCCCGCGTAGACGATATGCTCGATCCCAATGGCCCTCTCGGACCACCTGGGCACGCGGTGCAGCGCCAGCGCGCTACCGCCGGCTACGCGATAGTGCGGCTCAAGGTCGAAGTAGCGCGTCTGGTCGAAGAACTTCCGCAGGGGCGCCATCTCGGCCGCTGCGGCCGGATCGGTCGCCCCATCCGAGCCGGAGAGCGTAACGTAGTGGCCCCGAGTCGTGGCCGTCCAAGCCTGCTTCCGCGCGTTGGCCGCAATCGCTCCGAGGCCGACGCCGGTGTTGACGAACGGGCCGCGTGTCGTCTCGTACTCGATCGACGCCAATGCGGGGTCGACACGGTTCTGGATGTAATAGTCCTGCCACCCATCTTGAGAGAGCACGGCCGAAGTCACGGTCGCGCCCGTGGACTTGGGGTGCCGGTAGGGGTCATGCTCGTTAAGCATCCCGGCGATCCGTTCAGTCAGACGTGCGCCAGATTCGTGGCTTTCCCATTCGCGCAGGATCTGCCAAGTGACGCTGTAGGCCGAGTAGCGAGCGCATGCATAGCGCACGTACCACTCTTGGCTCCGGCGCCTAGGGAACAGTTCCTCGAGATGGTCGCCCGATTCGGCCAGGACCAGGTCGGTCACGATTCCGAGCCGGTGGAGGAGCTCGACGCGCCGGTCAAGCTCTTGGAAATAGCCAACTTCGGGCTCCCCCTCCGGACCGAAAGGCTGGGCCCCTCGCCCCGGCTGCGGAAGAACCGAGGCGCGCATGTGTGTGAAGCCCTGCTCGGAACGCTCTTGGGCCATGGCCTCAAACGCTTCCCGTGGCTGGCTTGCCAACGGGGGCATCGAGGCGCCGAGCCAGTAGTGGCCTGAGTTCGTGAGCGGGTACTTAAAATGGCGGCTGTTGAAGACTTCGATGAAGCCGGGGGTGGCGGCCGGCATTGCAAGAAAGCTGCCTGTCTGCCGGTCCAATCCCTCGACATTCGAAATCAGGCGGAAGTCCCAGCGGCCCTCGAAGTCCGGCGAGAACCGGACCGCAAAGCGGCCTCCGCCGTCCCAGAAGGCCGGCATGACCTTGGTGCGCCCGCCCTTCGGCGAGCGGAATTCAACTTTCAGTGCAACACTTCGGAAAGCGTCGGGGAACTTCTCCAGATCTCCCGGGCCCAATTCTGTGAGCAATTCGCAGGGATCGTAGACAGCGACCTCGCCGCAGTGCTCGACGTGCTGCCCCGGCAGGCCAGCGGCGAGGACGAGCGTTAGCAGGAGAAGTGCAGTCATCCCTAGTTAGGAGGATAACGCGTGCGCGCTGCTGTCGGGGCAACCTCGCCGGCGTGCCTAGCGCCCTTAGAGGCAGTCGAGTGCTGGCACTGGTGCGCAGGAGGATTGCCCGTGAGGAAATGTTCGCCGACGGCGGGCGCATCGGGGTGGCAGTCTCCGGCGGCGCGGACTCCGTGGCCCTGCTGCACGCCCTGCGGCAGCTCTACCCCAATCGGCCCATCGCCGCAGTGCACCTGAACCATTGTTTGCGGGGCGATGCCTCCGATGGGGATGAGCGGTTCGTCCGCAAACTCGCCCAGCGGATGGACTGCGACGTGCTTGTTCGGCGGGTCGACGTCGCAGCCCGGGCGCAAGACTCCCGAGAAAGCCTAGAGTCCGCGGGCAGGAGCGCGCGCTACGCGTTCTTCGCAGACCTTCGCGGGAGCGGCGAATGCGGTGTGATCGCGACTGCACACACCCGCTCGGACCAGGCCGAGACTGTCCTGTTCCGAGTCCTGAGGGGATCTGGCGGCGCCGGCCTGGCCGGAATCCTTCCTACGCGACGCGACGGCATCGTTCGGCCGATGCTCGACGTGACCCGGGCTGAGGTGCTCACATATCTTCGAGCCTGCAGCCTGAAGTGGCGCGAGGACTCCAGCAACGACGATCCTGCATTTGCACGCAACAGGCTCCGCCGCCAGTTGCTTCCGATGCTGCGGCAAGACTGGAACCCGGGGATCGAGTCCGCGCTGGCGAACACTGCCGAGTGGGCGCTGGAGGAGGGGCGATTCTGGGATGCCGAGATTGCCCAGCTGCGCCCCGAGTGTGTCTCGGAGACTAGTGACGGGACCGTGCTTGACGTCGCCAAGGTGCGATCGCTGCACCCGGCGGTGCAGCGGCGGCTCCTGCACTGTGCCTTGCGCGATTTCGGGGCCGCTCCGGGATTCGTGCATGTTGAAGCGCTCCGGGCTCTGGTGGTCCAGCCGCGGGGATCCGGCGTCGCCGAGGTTCCTGGCCTCAGGGCCGAGCGGTCCTTTGGAGCCGTCCTGCTGCGGCGCCTGCCGGTGCCCGATGTCCCCGAGTACTGCCTGAAGCTAGCCGTTCCCGGTTCGGTCGATCTTCCCGTCCCCGGATGGGGGCATCTGAGTACCCGCGTAGTCGACCCGCAGACGGGGCGAGGCTTGTACAATCAACACAAGACGACGCTGCTCGATTGGGACCGAGTCCCCAAGCCGCTGCAGGTTAGGGGATGGCGTCCCGGGGACCGCTTGACGCTGGCCGGGAAGCTGGCGCCTAAAAAGATCGGGGACCTGTTCCAACAGCACCGGGTGAGTGCTTGGCTGCGGCCAGGCTGGCCCGTGGTGGCCGGCGGCTCGGGAGAGGGCTCCGTTGTCTGGGCGGGGCGGTTTGGATTGAACGATAGGTTTCGGGTGGGTCCGCACAGCCGAAGGCTGCTCGCCATCGGAATCTCGGGGCCAAGCGGACCGAAACAGGCCTCGGATGCGTCTAAGGAACTGTGCGGCAGGACTGTCGCCAAGGATTGAACAGAAGTGAACCCGACTATCAAGACAGCAGTCTTCTGGGTGGTGATGCTGGGCACAGCGATCCTGCTGTGGAAGGCCGTCAACACGAAGAGCGGAGATCGCCTCGAAACGCTGACCTTCACCGACTTCATGAGTGCAGCCGAGCAGGGTGAGATTGACGAGATCACCGTCACCGGCCAGAAGGTGGAAGGAGAGGCGACGTCGGGAAAGTTCCAGACGACGATACCGACCGACTATCCGAAGGTATTTGACGTGCTCACGGCGCAAGGCGTCGAGGTCACGGTGAAGGACCAGACATCCCTCGGATTCTGGGCCATGTTCTGGCGCGTGGCGCCGCTGGTTCTGATCGTCTTCTTCTGGATCTTCATGATGCGCCAATTGCAGGCCGGCGGCAATCGTGCGCTGACATTCGGCAAGAGCCGCGCGCGGCTCCTGACCGCCCAGCAGAAGAAGGTCACGTTCAAGGACGTGGCCGGGGTCGACGAGGCCAAAGAAGAGTTGCAGGAGATCATCGAGTTCCTGCGCGAGCCGCAGAAGTTCCAGAAGCTTGGCGGGCGCATTCCGAAGGGTGTTCTGTTGGTCGGTCCCCCGGGGACGGGAAAGACCCTGCTGGCGAGGGCCGTGGCCGGCGAGGCCAACGTGCCCTATTTCTCGATCTCCGGATCGGACTTCGTGGAAATGTTTGTCGGCGTCGGCGCCAGCCGCGTTCGCGACCTGTTCGAGCAGGGCAAGAAGAGCGCACCGTGCATCGTGTTCATCGATGAGATAGATGCGGTCGGCAGGCACCGCGGGGCGGGCTTAGGGGGCGGCCACGACGAACGCGAGCAGACGCTCAACCAGCTGCTGGTTGAGATGGACGGTTTCGACTCCAATGAGGGCGTGATCCTGATGGCCGCAACGAACCGGCCTGACGTGCTCGACCCGGCCCTGCTACGCCCGGGGCGGTTCGACCGTCGCGTCGTGGTTTCTCGGCCCGATGTGCGCGGGCGACACGGGATCCTTCAAGTGCACACCGCCAAGGTCCCGTTGGCCAAGGACGTGGACCTCATGGTCGTCGCGCGTGGGACGCCGGGATTCTCTGGCGCCGATCTCGCGAACTTGGGCAACGAAGCCGCCCTTCTTGCGGCTCGCCAGAATCGCAAGGTCGTGACCATGGCCGACTTCGAGGTCGCCAAGGACAAGGTCATGATGGGTGCCGAGCGGCGTTCGATGATTCTCCATGACTCGGAGAAGAGGAACACGGCGTTCCATGAAGCAGGGCACGCCGTTGTGGCGGCCCTACTCGAGCAGGCCGACCCGCTGCACAAGGTGACGATCATCCCCCGAGGGCAGGCGCTGGGCATCACCATGCAGCTGCCCCTCGACGATAAGCACACCTACACGAAGGCATACCTTGCCGACCAGCTGGCGATTCTGATGGGAGGTCGCATTGCCGAGGAGGTGTTCATGGATCACATGACCACTGGTGCGGGCAATGACTTGGAGCGCGCAACGGCCTTGGCCCGGCGGATGGTCTGCGAGTGGGGCATGAGTGACATGGGACCACTGACGTTCGGCAAGCGGGAGGAAGAAGTCTTCTTGGGCCGGGAGATCGCGCAGCAGCGCAATTACTCAGAGGCGACCGCCCGAGAGATCGACGCCCACGTTTCCAAGCTCGTATCCGAGAGCTACGACCGGGCCCGAAAGGTGATTGAGGATAACTCCGACGGGCTGAAACGGATTGCGGAAGCCCTCTTGGAGCGCGAGGTTCTGGACGGCAAGGAAGTTGCAGCGCTTCTCGAGGGCCGCGAGTTGGAAGCCCTTACCATCCCTCCTCCGCCTGAGGAGAGCGATGGAGGGCCGGAGCCGGAGCCTTCAGGGCCACTGCCAACGGGCCGGGGCCTTCCCGGGCTAGACGAAGGCCAGCCCGCACCGGCTTAGTTCTGTACGGACGGGGCTGCCATTGGGTCAGCCAGCGCTGCGGCTATTCGGCGCCGAGGATCCTCCCGGAATCGGTTGGTAGTCCTCCGACCGGTCTAGAACGGGATGTCGTCGTCGTCCTGCATGCCTGAGCCGCCGGAATCTCCAGTCGGCTCGTTGCCCCTAGGCGCAGTTGGCTGCGGGCTGGGCCGGTTGTATCCGCCCCCGGAGCCCCCTCCCCCGCTGTAGCCACCACTCGAGCGGTAGGATCCGCCCGATCTGGCCGCACCAGCTTCTCCTGGGCCCCCGAGCAGCATCAGGCCGAACGAGTCGCAGATCACTTCAGTCTTGTACCGCTTGTTCCCGCTCTGGTCGTCCCAAGACCGTGTCTGCAACCGGCCTTCAATGAATACCTTCTTGCCCTTCGTCAGGTACGGTGCAACCCGCTCGCCTCTCCAGAGCACAACGTCGTGCCAGTCCGTGCGGTCCCTCCACTCGCCGGAGTTGGGGTCCTTGCTCCGGTAGGTCGTGGCAAGCGAAAAGGACGTGACGGGAATGCCGCTGGCGGTGTGCCTAGTTTCGGCGTCACGTCCAAGATTGCCGATCAACATCACCTTGTTCAGACTGCTGGCCATAAGTCTTCAAGGTACAATCAAGGCCTCACGGTTGGCAACTAGAGGGGGCGAGGATGAGCCGGACTTCACAGAATCTTGCGGCGATTGCCGCGTCGTCCATACCGGTCGGGCCGCGACCGGACTTGCTCGTTGTCGAGAAGAAGAACGACTCCGTCGGGTTCTACACGTCCGACGGCCGAAGGGTTGCGGAGGCAGCGGTCGGGGCAACTCCCCACGAGGTCGCGCTGTCCAGAGACCGCAGGTTGGCCTACATCTCGGACAACGGCGTGCTGTGGATGGACTACGACGGTCCCGGCGGCAACACCATCTCGGTGGTCGACTTGGAACTGCAGTCCCGAGTTGCGGTCCTGCCTTTGGGGCGATTCCACCGTCCCCACGGAATCAGCATTGATCCGCACTCCAGCCGGACCTTTGTCACTTCGG
>JAJDWM010000693.1 GCA_022825595.1 Bryobacterales bacterium
TCCTCGTTCGAAGTACTTCTCGTAGGAGCCTGACGTGGACAACCCCTCGTCTCGGAGTGTGACGGAGAGAGAGGAGCGTGCGGAGGGCCCGGCTCCGCGTATGTCAAGCGACCAACCTCTCCCTTCCGCAGGTGGCGAGCCCATTGCGAAGATGCTGCTAGTGCCGGAGCTGACGAGAGCGCTATAGACGCCGTACTGGCGCAGGACCGAGATTGCGCGGTCGACCGCATAGCCCTTCCCAATGCCTCCGGGATCAAGCTGGAGGCCGGAGCGCTCAAAGCGCACCTCCCGATTCTCCCGGTCGACAATCAGGTGCTGGTAGCCGACGTTTCGGCGAGCGCGCCACAGCGCCCAAGCGCTGGGCCAGTGCCCGTCCCCGCCGTGAAAGCCCCACGCCTTCACCAATGCCCCGACGGTGATGTCAAAGGCCCCCTCGCTGGCCTCCGAGTAGCGCTGGCAACGCACGAGCAGGTCCGCCAATTCGCGAGAGACCCGAACAGGAGAATCGGCGGCGCTCTCGTTCAATTGGCTAAGCTCGCTGTCAGACCGATAGTTGCTAAGGAGCCGATCGATCCGCCGCGCCTCGTCGAATGCCGCAGTAATCGCGCCGGCGGCCAGTTTCTTGCTCTCGGCGTAGCAAGCGATCCGGAATTCGCTGCCCATGATCGACGCGCTGGACTCGAGGCGCTCCGGTATAGGCGAGGCGGAAACCGATCCGAGGGCCAGTGCCGCTGCTACGGACGCCAAGCCTAGCGGCGGGCGCTTCTTCTTCCTCGCCCGCTTTTCTATTCGCTTCAATAAGGTGTCGATGCGCTTTGTGTGCTGATCCGACAGGTCGTACGACCAGCGCAGCTCAGGGACGTGGCGCATGCGCAGGTTCTTGGCGAGCGTCTTGCGGATGTAGGACGTGGCCTGTCGAAGCGCGTACAGCGGGGCGTCGCCCTCATCCTTGGCGACGGCCGGATCCCAGAACTCGACCAGCACGTTCGCATGGCGTTTGTCCGGGGAGAGCTCGACCTTGCTCACCCGTACTGCTGACGCTCGAGGATTCCGCACGCCATAGGTCACGATTCGGCTGATCTCTCTCATGAGAGTGCCCTCGGAGCGCTGGTGCATGTGAGAGGCCATCAACCGTGCCCATCATGGCACAGGGCCATCGTCGGCCGACACGTGCGGCGAGTAGCCTGAAGTGTGCAATTCTGAGGGTTACGAGGAGGGGGCGATGTCCGAGGCCCAAGCCGACCATGACCTTGCGCTCGCGATCGAAGTGGGCGGAAACGGCGAGGCGCTTGGCGCCATAGCGGAGACCATCCGCCGTGCAGGGGCCCGCATCTCGTGGATCTCGATCCTCGACGCCCACAAGGCCGCCGAGACCATCGCGGTCGAACTTGCGGGCGTGGAGGATGCTGAAGTGCTGATCGCCAGCCTGTCGGCCCTGCCGCCCGTCGGCGCAGTCACAACGAACAACACCCACCGCCATGTGTTCGGCAAGCGCATTGTGATCATCGGCGGCGGATCACAAGTCGGACAGGTGGCCCTAGGCGCCGTCTCGGAGGCTGACCGCCACAACCTTCGCGGCGAACGCATTTCGGTGGACACAATCCCGCTGGTCGGCGAACGGAAGATCGCAGAGGCGGTGCGCGCGACCGCGCGTCTGCCGCGCGTAGAGGCAGTCGTTCTCGCAGGGGCACTAATGGGCGGAAGGATCGAGAGGGCAGTGCGCGACGTGCAGTCCCAAGGCCTGCTGGTGGTCTCACTGAACATGGCCGGCTCAGTGCCGGATGCGGCGGATCTGGTAGTGACGGACCCGGTCCAGGCAGGCGTCATGGCGGTAATGGCGGTCGCGCACACCGCGGAATTCGAAGTAAAGCGGCTGGCTGGGCGCCGTTTCTAGCCGCCGCCCTGCAGCCACCGGAGGCCAAGATCGGGGCGCTTCGCCGGTCGGCAGGAGCGCATCCATCCAAGCTCGGCTGCAAGTGTGTCGCCGGGGCAGCCGGAGGTCATCGGCCAACCCGAGCCCAGCGCAGGACGCTGATAGACTTGGGCTGTGGCTACCGAGAATCGCCGCATCGTCCTTGCCTCGCGCCCGGTGGGTGTACCGAAGCCCTCCGACTTCCGGCTCGAGCGCGCCCCAATTCCGGCGCCGGCCGACGGCGAGTGCCTAGTGCGATCCCACTACCTGTCGGTCGACCCCTACATGCGCGGGCGAATCAGCGGGCGCAAGTCGTACGCCGAACCGGTAGGAATCGGCGAGGTGATCGTGGGTGCAGCCGTCGGTGAGGTACTCGAGTCCCGCAGCGGCCGCGTCGCGGCCGGCCAATTCGTGACCGGCGCGCTGGGGTGGCAGGAACACTCTTGCGTGCCGGCAAAGGCGTTGCGGGTGGTAGATCCCGACGCTGCCCCGCTGTCCGCCTATCTGGGCGTGTTGGGAATGCCGGGCCTGACAGCGTACTACGGGCTGCTCCGAGTGGCGGGCGTCGAAGCTGGCGAGACGGTTTGCGTATCGGGCGCGGCCGGGGCGGTCGGATCTGCTGTCGGCCAGATCGCGCGGCTGCATGGCTGCCGGGCAGTCGGCATCGCCGGTGGGCCGCGCAAGTGCGGCTGGGTCTCGAGCGAACTGGGGTTTGAGGCTGCTGTGGACTACAAGGCAGACGGTTTCCCTGCGGCCTTGCGCGCGGCCGTGCCCGACGGGATCGACGTGTACTTCGACAATGTGGGCGGTCCGGTGACGGATGCGGTCTTCCACCGCCTCAACGTCCGCTCTCGGGTAGCCATCTGCGGCCAGATCTCTCAGTACAATGCCGTTGACGCACCACTGGGGCCACGGCTGTTGTGGCACTTCATCGTCAAGCGTATCCGGGCCGAGGGATTCTTGGTCTTCGACTTCCGCGAGCATGACCGCACCGCTCTCGCTCAGATGGCGGAGTGGGTGAGCTCGGGCAAGCTGCAATACCGCGAAACTGTGGCACAAGGATTGGAGAACGCTCCGTCGGCGTTCATCGGTATGCTAGGCGGCGCTAACATTGGGAAACAGGTCGTCAGGCTGGTTGCCTGAGACGAACCCGCCCCACACCTACAAAGGAGACTTCGATGAAACCACTGCTGGCAGCGCTGCTGCCCATCCTCTTGCTAGTTCCGGCGGCGACTCCCGCCGAGCACGGAGACGACTCCGGGCGGGTCTTCGAGATGCGCATCTACAAGGCGGCAGAGGGCAAGCTCCCCGATCTGCTCGCCCGGTTCCGGAACCACACGAACTACCTCTTTGTAAAGCACGGCATGAAGCTGATCGGATACTGGACCCCCACCGAAGGTGAGGGTGCCGGAAACACTCTGGTCTACATCCTGGCGCACGACAGCCGCGAGAAGGCGAAGGAGTCTTGGGCGGCATTCGCCAACGACCCCGCGTGGAAGGAGGCCGCCGCCGAGTCCCGGAAGGACGGCCGGCTGGTGGCCGGAATCGAGAACCAGTGGCTCAAGGCGACAGACTTCTCGCCACTGCAGTGAGAATCGGGGGCGGGAAGTGACTCGCGATGCGGCTGATCCGGGGACCGAGTTCCTGCGGGTTGCGCGCACCGAGCTCAGCCAGGCCAGCGGGCGGGTGGTCGACTGCTTGTCGAAGCTGACTCTCGATCAGATCTGGCGACGCGAGCACGCCATCGAGAATTCGGTGGGCAATCTGGTGCTGCACCTCGCCGGCAACGTTCGTCAGTGGATCCTGTCGGGAGTCGGCGGAGAGCCCGATAGCAGAGACCGGGACTGGGAGTTCGCGAACCGGGAACGGATCCCCGCCAAGGAACTGGAGGAGAGACTCTCCGCGACCGTGGGGGAGGCCGACCGCGTCTTGAGGGACCTTGATCCGGCACAGCTCACCGAGGTTCGGCAGATCCAAGTGTTTCAGGACATCACCGTGCTGCATGCCATCACCCACGTGCTGACGCACTTCGCAGGCCACACGGGTCAAGTCATTTGGGCCACCAAGCACGTTACCGGCCAGGATCTCGGATACTACTCGTATCTGAAGAAGGGCGTTCCGGAGGGTCGGGATCCGACACCCTGACGCTCGCTGCCCGGGCCACGGGCCGCTTCCTGCGGCCCGAGTGCCCTACTACAATGAATGATTGCACCAGCCGGTGCCTACGAAATGCTCGACACACTCCTTGCGAAGGTCTTCGGCACCAAGCACGAGCGCGAGATCAAGCGACTGCAGCCGGTCGTTGAGACGATCAATTCTCTCGGGCCCGAGATGGAGGCCCTGTCCGACGACGAGCTGAAGGCAAAGACCGACGAATTCCGCCAGAGGTTCAAGGACGGGGAGTCCTTGGACGACCTGCTCCGGGAAGCCTTCGCGGTATGCCGCGAGGCCGCATGGCGGGTTACGGGGATGCGGCACTTCGACGTGCAGCTCATTGGCGGAGTCGTACTGCACCAGGGCAAGATCGCCGAAATGAAGACCGGCGAGGGTAAGACCCTCACCGCCACGCTGGCCGTGTACCTGAACGCCCTCTCAGGCAAGGGTGTGCACGTGGTCACGGTCAACGACTACCTGGCACAGCGCGACGCCGAATGGATGGGGCGCATCTACCGCTTTCTGGGCCTGAGCGTCGGAGTCATCGTGCACGGCCTCACGGACGAACAGCGCAAGCAGAGCTACGCCGCTGACATCACGTATGGCACGAACAACGAGTTCGGCTTCGACTACCTCCGCGACAACATGAAGTTCGACGCTGGCCAGCACGTCCAGCGAGGGCACGACTTCGCAATCGTCGACGAGGTGGACTCGATCCTGGTCGACGAGGCGCGGACTCCGCTGATCATCTCCGGCCCCTCCGAGATCTCGACGGACAAGTACTACGCCGCAAACGGCGTGATCCCCAAGCTCGTTAAGGGCGAGACAATCGAGGGCGACGAGCCGGGCCAGCGCACCTACACGGGCGATTACATCCTTGAGGAGAAGCACCGCTCCGCGTGGCTCACCGAACAGGGCGAGGAAAAGGTCGAGAGGGCCTTGGGCATCTCCAACATCAACGAACTGGCGAACTACGACACCAAGCATGCCATCGAGCAGGGGCTCAAGGCTCACGCAGTCTTCCACCGGGACAAGGACTACGTCGTGAAGGACGGCAAGGTGGTCATCGTCGACGAATTCACGGGACGCCTGATGCCTGGGCGGCGCTGGTCCGACGGCCTCCACCAAGCGGTCGAAGCCAAGGAAGGAGTCAAGATCGAGCGCGAGAACCAGACCCTCGCAACGGTCACATTCCAGAACTACTTCCGCATGTACTCCAAGCTGTCGGGCATGACTGGAACGGCAGACACGGAAGCGCCCGAGTTCAGCAAGATCTACAAGTTGGAGGTCATCGTCATCCCGACCAACCGGCCCATGGTCCGCGCGGAGCACGAGGACATCGTGTATCGCACTTCGCCGGAGAAGTGGCGCAACGTCTCCGCGGACATCAAGGAGTGCCAGAAGGCCGGCCAGCCAGTGCTGGTAGGCACCATCTCCATCGAGAAGTCCGAACTCCTGTCGCGCATGCTCAAGCGCAGGGGCGTGCCGCACGAAGTGCTCAACGCGAAGCACCACGAGCGCGAGGCCCGCATCATCGCCCAAGCGGGCCGCAAGGGTTCCGTGACAGTCTCGACAAACATGGCCGGACGTGGAACCGACATCCTGCTCGGGGGCAATCCCGAGTTTCTGGCGCGCGATTCGCTGCGCCGGAAAGGCGTCAATCCGGACCACGAGGACAATGCGGCCACATGGCAGGCAACGCTGGAAAAGTTCAAGGCCCAGACCGATGCGGAGCACGACGAGGTCGTGAGCCTGGGAGGCCTCTATGTCCTCGGAACTGAGAGGCACGAGTCGCGCCGCATCGACAACCAGCTGCGCGGCCGGGCCGGGCGCCAGGGCGACCCGGGCGAGTCCCGCTTCTACCTGTCGCTTGAGGACGACCTCATGCGCATCTTCGGGGGCCACCGCATGCAGGCGCTAATGCTGAAGCTGGGCATGGAAGAGGACGTTCCGATTGAGTCCCGGCTCATCACCAAGCGCATTGAGGCCGCCCAGAAGGCCGTCGAGACGCAGCACTTCGAATCGCGCAAGCACGTGCTCGAGTACGACGACGTGATGAACAAGCAGCGCGAGGCGATCTACTCCATGCGCCGCGAGATGCTCGCGGGCAAGGACCAGCGAGAGCGGGTCTTGGAGCAGGTCGGCGAGAAGATCGGGGCATTCGTCGAGGACCGCTGCCCAGAACGGGCCCACCGCGACACCTATGACATCGCTGGACTTAGGGGCGATGTTCTGGCAACGTTCGGGATGGAGGTTAACGGCCTAGACTTGGGCGGGCTCGACAGGCAGGGGTTGGCCGATGCATTCACGGAAGAGGTCTGCAAGCGGTATGAGGCCAAGGCCGAGGAGATCGGACCTGAGCGCATGCGCGCGGCCGAGCGCGTCGTCATGCTCCAGGTGTTGGACCAGCAGTGGAAGGATCACCTGCTGTCGATGGACCACCTCAAGGAGGGCATCGGGCTGAGAGGGTACGGCCAGAAGGACCCGCTGGTCGAGTACAAGAAGGAGTCGTTCCACATCTTCCAGCAGATGCTGGAGACGTTCCATGAGGAGACGCTCAAGCTGCTCTTCCACTTAACGATCGTCGACCCCAAGTCCGAGGGGCAGCAGGAGTCCAGAGCTGCGCGTGTTCCGGCCCCCATCCAGTCGCCAGCGAAGGCGCGCCCCGAGAGGCGCAGGCCAGCCCGCGCAGCCGAAACCTTCGACACGTTCGCACGCAGGGCACGCCGCCGGAACCGGTCGCGGATGCGACACGCCCGTGCCGCCGGACAGAGCCAAGACAGCATGCGAGTCCGGCAGGTGGTGCGCGGCCCGAAGGTAGGGCGTAATTCGCCATGCCCGTGCGGCAGCGGCAAGAAGTTCAAGCGGTGCCATGGAAGTGTTCGGGCGACGCGCTAGCGCGATGAGCCGTATCGCTGCCGGGCTGCTGGCGGCGGTCCTTCCCTTGGGGGCAAGCCTGCTCCACGAAGCGCTGGGCCCGTTTGAGCGGGAGGCCCCGCAGGCATTCGCGCTTGAGGAGCCGGAACTGCTGCGGGAGTTTGGGCTGGAGGAGCACGAAGAAGCGCGTTACGCTGCGCCGGACGGGCGCTCCGTAGTCGTTCGCGCTATGCAGTTCTATGACGACACCGGCGCGGTGGCGGCCTACAACTGGCTGAAACCCCTTGGTGCCACAGCAGTGGAACGCGGCGAGCGGGCAGTCGAAGCGGGCGACTATACACTGATCCAGTTTGCCAACTACGTAGTGTCGCTGCGCGGCGACCCTCCCGACGAAGAGGACATTGAGATCGCGCTGGCCTACCTGCCCCGCCCAAAGCCGACGGCGGATCCACCGGTACTGCAATA
>JAJDWM010000753.1 GCA_022825595.1 Bryobacterales bacterium
CACGGGCCATTCCTCTTCGACCTCGACCTAGACCCGACTGAGTCCTATGACTTGTCGCAGCGATTCCCCGCGGTCTCGGAAGGTCTTGCCGGGGACCTGCGGCGGATGAACGATGCCCTACAGGAAAACCCCCGTGGGTGGCTGGAGCCCTGACGCCGGGTCTGAGTGCCGCGCCGACGTGGAGGCAGCCCGTCGCGCCAGAGTTCAAGGACGGCCTTCGCAGCCGGCCTCGGCGTATGGTAGGTAGCACTCGGGGAAGCGGACGGTGAGCGCGGTGTCAGAATGGCGAGCAGCAATCTTTGGGGCAACCTTGGCTGGTCTTGTTTGGCTGTCCGGGTGCGGATCGCCAGGCGATTACCTATCCCCGCCCCTGCGAGAGAGGGTCGAGCGCCTCAAGCTCGAAGCCCCGAATCCGTCGACCGATCCCGCCGTGCTCGGGGAGCGACTGGCGACCCTGTGGGACTGGGCTAACGCGTATTCCCTGACCGGCGGGCCCGTTCCTGGTGGGTTTCCCCAACTGGCCGCGAACGCGAATCGTGGCCTCCGACGCCTACGGGGGGCCGGGCCGGTGATTCCGATCGAAGCGGTCTCGGCATTCGTCGAGCGCTACACGAGGGAGTTCCAGATCAAGGACGAGATTCCCGGTGCGATGGGCGAGCTGAGACTGTCGCATACCGGCCCGTTCCGCGCTGGCGAGCATGTGACGGTCAGCCTGGTGTACGAAGTGGGAGACCTGCCGATGGCTGCGGGCGGCGGGATCGTGATTGGCCGCTCTCGGTCGGCAGCCCACCAGGGAACTGCCCCGGCCGCCGCGAACTACGTGACAGTCAAGGCCTCTAGGCCCGATGCCGTCTTCACGGTGGGTGAGCCTTGGGGCAGGTGGATTACGTTTGAGACTCGCGGCGGCCTCTCCTACCGTTTGACCGGGGCCCAGCTCGAGAAAGGAGACACGGTCACGATTACGTTTGGGGACCGCAGTGGCGGAGGTCCGGGCCTAAGACTGCAGAACTGGTCGAACGACCGCGTCGTCTTCAAGACATTTCTGGATCTGGAGGGCCGCGGCTGGCTGCTCAGCCCGGCGTGGCCGTCGTTGGAGGTGGTCGGCGAAGAGGAAGTGCGATTCCTGAACGCAATTGCGCCTTCGATCGTGCAGTCTGGCGAGAGCTTCACCCTCTCGGTACGGGCGGAGGACCGGCACAAGAACCTCTCGTCCGGACCAATGCCGGCGGTCGATGTCCTGCTGAATGGGGAGCCGTTCCGCGACATCTCGCGAGGCGGGCCGGCGATGCACCACATTGAGGGCGTCACGCTCGACACCCCGGGCGTTTACCGCTTCGAAGTCCGATCGGCCACAGGATCGATCGCCGCCACAAGCAACCCAGTCCGCGTGGAGGAGGGGCCTTCCCGCCGGATCTACTGGGGCGAGCTGCATGGGCACACGGGTTTCGCCGAGGGACAGGGCTCGCCCGACGGCTACTTCCGATTCGGGCGGGATGTCGCCCGCTTGGACTTCCTGAGCCTGTCCGAGCACGACATCTGGATGGACGACTTCGAGTGGCGGACGCTGCAGGAGATGGTCGAGAAGTATCGTGAGCCGGGCAAGTTCACGCCCATCCTCGGCTTCGAGTGGACATCCCGGCTCCCATGGGGTGGCCACCACAACGTCTTCTTCCGGAACACGGAGGGACGCCAGCGTGTTCCCAACCAGACCGCCCCGCTTCTGGACGAGCTCTATCAAGGCCTCCGTGACGGCAACGACGACGAAGACGTGCTGGTCGTGCCGCACGCGCACCAGCCAGGCGACTGGACAAACAGCGATCCGGGCATTGAGCGCCTGGTGGAGATCCAGTCAGGCCACGGCACTTTCGACTGGTTCGGAAACAAGTATCTGGAGAACGGGTACAGGGTGGGATTCATCGGGGCGTCGGACAATCACGTGGGTCACCCGGGGTACAGCGGGATGACCAACCGCCAGATGGGGGGTCTGGCAGCCGTTCTCGCGCCCGAAAACACAGGCGAAGCGATCTTCTCGGCTCTCCGCCGCCGGGCGACTTATGCCACTACGGGCGAGAGGATCATTCTCGATGCCGAGGCCAATGGTGCTGGTATGGGCCAGACGCAGGTGAACTCGGCGGCCCGCACGATCCAGTGCTCCGTCAGCGGGACTGCGCCGATTGACTCGATCGAGGTCGTCAAGAACGGCAAGGTCATCTACACCAAACGCTACCTGCAGGGGGACTTGACCGAGAACGCGGCCGTGCAGATCAGCTTCGAGGCGTCGACCGAAGTCGTCGGACGGCGCCAGGTTCCGCGGGGCGACCGGCCCTGGAAGGGAGTGGTCCGTGTCGAGGGGGCCGAAATCCTCGGCCTAGACGAGCCGTGGTATGCGCATCCGAGCACCTATAGTGCGGCCCTCCAGGGCGACCGAGTCGAATTCCGGACCAACACGCGGGGCCGGAGCCTCGGGCTCGTCCTGAAGCTGAGGGGCGCTTCCGCCGACACCAGGGTCGTGGTGGAGATGGAAGAGACGTTGGAGCTGAACGGATCGGGTGGATACGAGCGGACGCGGCAAACGCTGCCGGCCAATCGTCAGGACTTCATTCTGGGCGATTTGGGTGGGGAAGTGGATCGTCGGGAGTACCAAGTACTCGAACACACCGACGCACTGTCGCTGCAGCTGGTCGTACATGGCGGGTCGCTGGATCAAGACTTCACCTACACCGATCGGGATGATCTCCAAGAAGGCGACTCCTACTACCTGCGTGTGAGGCAGCTCGATGGCGCCATGGCTTGGTCCAGCCCAGTCTGGATCGGCGGGGACCTGTAGCACACTAGCCCAAGCTGCGATTCGAGCCGCAACGTTGCAAACGGGGCTGCCCATGGACTGCCTGACCGCTGCGGCTGAATGACAGATCAGGGCGGGGCCCGAAGCGCTCGGGAACCGTGGCCAAGTGTGGTCTTCCGCCCCAAACCATCGCGACGGCTGGTACCGCGGATTGCTTGACTTGGGCAGCCAACCGGATCAGGGGCCTATCCCCAAGCCGGGCCGGCTGGCGGTCGCCCTATCTGGATCGGCCGTCGCCACCGTATGCCAAGGCGGCCACACCGGCCCACCTGCTGGCCGGCCTTCCCCTCGCCGACGGGAGGGGCGGGCGACTTCGTGAGTCCCCGGAAACCAGCGAGACAACCGCACCGGCTGCTCGACCGACCTGCCTGCTTTCTTTGTGGGGGTGCACAACACGATTGTTAAGAGGTCTTGGAGTAAACTGTATAGATACCAGAACTGTACTGTTCGAGGGCTATACGAGCCTCGACAGGGGTCAAGAAGGAAGGAGAACTGCCAAACATGAGGATCAGGAACGTACCTATTCTCTTGGCTGCGCTTGTCGCGCTGCTCGGGCTCACGCCCGGATCGCTGACCGCGCAGACCAGCAACGCTGCCATTGTCGGAGACGTCATGGACGAGACCGGGGCTCTAGTCCCCGGCGCCAACGTGATGGTCACCAACGTTGCCACTGGCGTGCAGCGTAGCCTGACGACGAACGAGCGCGGCGCATTTCGCGCCTATCCGGTCCAGCCGGGCACCTACGACGTTGCCGCGTCGAGCGAGGGATTCAAGACGAACATACGAGCGGGCATCGTCGTTGAAGTGGCGGCTACGGTGAAGGTCGATCTGGCCCTAGAGCTGGGCCAAGTAACCGAGACCGTCGAGGTCACCGGGCAGGTTCCAGTCCTGCAGACTCAGGATGCTTCGGTAGGCGGAACTGTCACCAACACCGAAATCGAGCGCATACCTGTGAATGGCCGCAATTACACGCGGCTCATCCTGATGATGCCTGGCACAAGCGGCATGACCTACAGCCAGTCCCGAGGCACTCAGTCCGGCACGTTCCTGATCTCGGTCAACGGTGCCCGCCCGCAGGACAACAACTTCACGATGGACGGCGTTGACAACAACATGATGATGATGAACTCCCCGGGCGCGTCGCCGCCTATGGACGCCATCCAAGAATTCCGCGTTGCCACCAACAACAATGCGGAGTTCGGGCGCTCAATGGGGGCGAACGTCAACATTGCCATCAAGTCAGGCACGAGGGACCTGCATGGCACGGCCTATTGGTACGTCCGCAACGACAAGTTCGACGCAAACACGTTCTTCGCCAACCGTTCGGGCACAGGCCGCGTGCCGTTCCGCCAGAACCAGTTCGGCGGTGCCTTGGGCGGCCCCGTACCCGGGATGCGCGACAGCACGTTCTGGTTCTTCAACTGGGAAGGGTTTCGCCGCAACCGCGGCAGCAACGCGTTCGGGAACTTCCCGACGCCCCAGCAGCGGTCGGGTGACTTCTCTGAACTGGCCCAGACGATCTACAATCCGTTCACGGGCATGGCGGATGGCGCCGGAAAGGTCCAGAGGGATCCGTTCCCCAACAACGCAATCCCACAGTCGTTGCACCACCCATCGATCCTGACGTTCCTCGACATCATGATTCCGCTGCCTACAAGGCCGGGCCTCACGCAAAACTACGTGAACACGACTTCCGCGTCGAACCAGAGGGACTTCTTCGTTGCCAGGGGAGACCACCAAGCGGGTGAGAAGGACTCATTCTCTGTGCGTTACC
>JAJDWM010000241.1 GCA_022825595.1 Bryobacterales bacterium
TTCTTGACGGCGCGCCATCGACGATGGCGCGCCTTTTATTTTGTTGCAGCCCCGGCAAGCCCTAGCAGCGGGCGCGTCGGAAGAACCCATGGACCCATGAAGTGAAACACTCCCTTCACAACGAACTCGAACCCGACTCCATCGCTGCGCGCGACCTCGCCCACGTTCTCCATCCCACGACCAATCTCGCCGATCTCCATCGCGACGGCCCGGTGGTGCACGAGCGTGCGAAAGGCGTCTACCTGTGGGACAACCACGGCAAGCAGTACATCGAAGGCATGGCGGGCCTATGGTGCACGGCGCTTGGTTACGGTGAAGAGGAATTGGCCAAGACGGCGGCGGAGCAGCTTCGCAAGCTCTCGTATTCGCAGCTTTTCGCGGCCAAGACCCACGAACCGAGCGTGCTGCTCGCCGAGAAGCTAAAGGAAATGGTGCCGTTCGACGCCGGGCGCGTCTACTTCGGTCTATCGGGTTCCGATGCCAACGACACCCAGGTCAAGCTCATGTGGTACTACCACAATCTCATCGGCCGTCCGGAACGCAAGAAGATCATCTCGCGTCGGGGCGGTTTCCACGGCGTCACCGTCGCCGCGGGCAGCCTTACCGGTCTTCCGCCGTTCCACAAACACTTCGACCTGCCGATCGCGAATGTCCTGCATACGGATTCGCCCTTCTACTACCGCGAAGCGCGCGAGGGCGAGACGGAGGACGAGTTCACGACTCGGCTGGCCAACAATCTCGACGATCTCATCAACGCGGAAGGGCCGGAGACGATCGCTGCGTTCATCGCGGAACCGGTCATGGGGGCGGGCGGCGTGGTGGTGCCGCCGGAGGGCTATTTCGCCAAGATCCAGGAGGTGCTGCGCCGGCACCGGGTGTTCTTCATCGATGACGAGGTCGTGTGCGGCTTCGGACGCACGGGCAATCCCTTTGGGGCCGAGACGTTCGGGATCGAGGCGACGACGATGAGCGTCGCGAAGGCGCTGTCGTCGGCCTATCTGCCGATCAGTGCCACCCTGATCCCGGACTTCATGTACGAACCGTTCATCGAGGCAAGCCGCGAGGTCGGCGTCTTCGGCCACGGCTTCACCTACACCGGACACCCGGTCTGCGCGGCGGTGGCGTTGCGCAACCTGGAACTGATGGAAGAACGCGAGATCTTCCAGCACGTCGCTCGTGTCGGCGAGACCTTCCAGGCGCGCTTGCGTTCGTTCGAAGACCACCCCTTGGTGGGCAATGTGCGGGGCGTGGGCCTCATCGGTGCCATCGAGATGGTGGCGGACAAGGAAACCAAGGCGCAGTTCCCGGCCAGTGCCGGCGTCGGCGCCTACTGCCTGAACCGGGCCTTGGAGCACGGCCTCATCCTGCGCAACCTAGGCGATGCGATGGCGTTCTGTCCTCCGCTCATCATCGACGACAACCAGATCGACGAACTGTTCGGCAAGTTCGAACAAGCCCTTGCCGAAACCTTGGATTACGTGTCGCGCCTGTAGGGAACGGGCTTGTCCCGTCCCGCGCGTTGGCGTCGCCCCTACGATCTGGCGCGCGCCTAAGGGCGGGCGACCACATGGCTCGCCCCTACGGTCGCGAACCTGCCAGGAACAAATGCGCCGTGGGACGGGCTTGTCCCGTCCCGCCCGCTGGGTGGCAATTCGATGAATTCCGTCCTTTCAAATCGCACAATGGTCAAGAGACCGAGACGCGAACTCGGTTTGTTGCTCACCACGATGGTGCTGGTGTCCTCGGCTCCGCTCGCGCTCGGTAAGACAGACCTGACGGAGCTTGAGTTTAGGCACGGTATTGCGTTTTTTCACGACCTCAAGTATCCGGCTGATTTTGAACACCTGGACTATGTCAATCCCGATGCGCCCAAGGGCGGCAAGCTGGTGTTGCCGACCCAGGTCAGCTTCAACACCTTGACCCCCGGCACCAGCCAGACAACGACAGCGCCGGGTATCAACTGGACGTTCGATACGTTGTTGATCCGTGCAGGTGACGAAGTCAGTGGATTCTACGGTCGTCTGGCGAACGGAATAGCGATCACTCCCGACGAACGCGTCATTGTCATCCGCATCCATCCGGATGCACGCTGGCACGACGGCGTGCCAGTGACCTCTGCGGACGTAGTATTTTCCCTAGACTACATGTTGGCGCGGATAGAGTTGGCGGACTACTACGAGTTCGCAAAAGATGTGGAGCAGATCGATGCGCGTCATCTTGCGATTCACCTGAGCGAGCCACTTACACTTAACAACGCTATTATCCTGCAACATATGCAGGTCATGCCGGCTCACTACTGGCGAGAACGCGACCCGCGTAAGGCAAGTCTTTCCCCGCCACTAAGTAGCGGACCCTACCGGGTGAGCGCCGTCAGTCAGGGCCGCTACGTGGAGTATGAGAGGGTACCGGACTACTGGGGCCGGGACATTCCGGTAAACCAGGGCCGTTACAATTTCGAGCATGTTCGCTACGAGGTATACCGCGATGCGACCGCCACCCGTGAGGCGCTGCGCAAGGGGCTGATTGACATATGGACAGAACAGGATGTGCGTTATTGGCATAGCGCTTTCGATACGCCAGCGGCCGAAAAGGGCAGGCTGAAGAAAATCAGACGCAACTTTGGTTTCGAGATTGGGATCCGACGCGCCCTAGCGTTCAACAATCGACTGGGCAAGTTCAAGGACCGCCGCGTACGTCAGGCGTTGACGCTCGCGATGGACTTCGAGTGGCAGAATCGCACGCTGCACTTCGGCCATCGAACCCGGGCGCAATCGTATTGGCAGGATACGCCGCTGCAGGCTACGGGTCTTCCCAGTGAAGACGAGCTGGTGCTGCTTGAACCTTTTAGAGACCAGCTACCACCGGAGCTGTTCACACAACCGTTTCGATTTGCCGAAGTAAAGAACCAGGCACAGCATCGAGCCAACATGTTGAGGGCGCGACAGTTGCTTATCGAAGCAGGCTGGCGGGTCGTCGATGGTGTGCTGCGTAACGCGGAAGGCGAACCCTTCGAAATGACGTTTCTGTCCCAGAACCCCGAAGATGCACGCACCCTGTTACCCTTCTTTGAACAGCTAGACCAGTTGGGCATACAGGCCGATATCCGTCTGGCTGAAACCAGTCAATACATCAACCGGTTGCGTAACTATCAGTTCGACGCGATGTTACGCAACGGCGACATCATGATGCCGCCGATGATCGAACTGCGATCGACGTATCACACCCAGTCGGTGATGCAGCCGTTGTCGCGTAATCAGCCGGGGATTGGTCTTCCGGTGCTCGACCACTTGGTGGACAAGGCGGAGGCCGCGAGGACCATGAGTGAGATCGTTGCTGTGTGTCGTGCTATCGACCGGGTATTGCTCTGGCACTACTTCCAGATTCCCCTTTACAAGGTGGACAGGCCAAGGACGGTGTATTGGGATCGATTCGGCGTGCCGGACTTTCAACCACATTACTTGCCAGCATTCCCGGATGGCTGGTGGTTTGATCCGCAGAAAGCTGCACGTATCAGACTGGAAGACGAGTGAGGGGTCAAAGCCAGAAGGAGGTGTACGACAGATCTTTGTCGCCGGGAGCGTAGGGGCGACCGCGCGCCCTAGCGGGCGCGTTGTGGTCGCCCGTGTTGGGCTTGCCAAGGCCTGCGTTCCGGCAGGTGCAGGGTTGTCCAGGCGGCAGTTATCGGTTGCGGTTCCTCAGTACCAGACCCCCTCGTTCACCCGTCAGCTCATCGTCTTCCAGTATAACCACGCCGTTTACCAGAGTTGCCCGATAGCCCACGGCAGCTTGCAGCAAACGCGACGCTCCCGCGGGGAAGTCAGTTACCCGCTTTGGCTGGCGCTCTGCAACCCGGTCGATGTCGATCACGTTGATATCGGCCTTCTTGCCGACTTCCAGGGAACCGATTTCATCGAACCCGAGCACCCGAGCCTGTTTGCCGGTCAGTAGATGAACCGCTTCCTCAATGGAAAACACGCCCCTGTCGCGGTGCCAGTAGGACAGCAGGAAGCTGGTCCAGCCGACGTCGGAAATGACACCCAGATGGGCACCTGCATCACCGACACCCGGCACGATCCAATCGGAACGCATGAAATCCGGCAGGACCTCGAGGTCCTCGTTCACAAAACGCACGTGAAACAGCCCCTCGCCATTGGACTCCAGCATATAGCGCAGCCAGGTCTCGGCGGGATGCTCGCCGGCGTCTGCAGCAAGATTGGCCAGTGACTCGTTGTCGGCGCGCACATAGTTGGGGCGGTCGTCTGTCCCCATCCAGAAACTCTTGCCCATGGGGATGGTAAATCGTGAAGAGGTCATGGTCTGACCGATCGACTGGGCGTTTTCCATCCGCTTCGCCTCGTCGATGAGACGATTGCGGAAGGTGGCATCACGGATTGCCGACAGTCGGGCCGCCTGGTCCATGGCCCGCAATTCCCGCCAGGTCGGCCACTTCAGGCGCATCCCGATCAGCACATTGGTCTTGAGGCCCGATAGAAAACCCGCAGCACGGGGCTGTGTCGTCCCTGTGATATCGAGCCCAGCTTGCTTCATGTCATCGATCGCAGGCTGGTAAGCACTGGCCCCGCCTTCACCTGGCTCCCACGGCGCACTGAACAGCAACCGGGTGCCTGAGGCAGTTAGCTGCTGCTTCATCAGCGCCAGTTCCTCATCGAGTTTGCCGCTCTCGATCACGCTCTGCAGCATGCCGCCGTGCTGCCCGACAGCCTTCGAGATCGCGATCACCTCCTCATCGGTTGCGAACGTGCCTGGTACGCAGCGTCCATCCGGCATTCGATGGGCCCGCAACCGATTGGTGGAAAACCCCACCGCACCGTCTTTGACTGACTCACCGACCAACTGGGCAATCTGGCCAATTTCTTCGCTCGTAGGCTGATCATCCACGGAGCGTTCACCCATTACGTAGTAGCGCGCAGCACAATGGCCTACCAGACCTGCCACATTGATGCCCGGTTGCTGCTTCTCTACTGAATCCAGGTACTCACCATAGGAATTCCAGTCCCAGGGCAGGCCCTGCAGGATGGATTCACGAGGTATGTCCTCAACAGACTCCATCATGCTCGCCAGCACCTCCCGGTGTTCATTGCGTACCGGTGCGATCGTGACCCCGCAGTTGCCCATCAGTGCCGTGGTAACGCCATGGGACGATGCCGGCGTCATCATCGGGTCCCAGCCGACCTGGGCATCGAGATGGGTGTGCAGATCCACAAAACCAGGGGTTACCGTGGCACCCACTGCATCGATCTCGCGGATGCCCTGCTCCGGTACGTCACCCAGTCCTGTCACGGTATCACCGCGGACCGCGACATCTCCCTCGTAGGCGGGGCTACCCAGACCATCGACAATCATTCCGTTGCGGATGACGAGATCGTGCTTCATGTCAGTGCCTTCATAGTCTTTGAAGTGTCATTGCTGTCCCACAAGTGTACTCGCTCGACGCGACGACCATCGAGTGAGTGCCTGTCGGTGTTCCCGTGGGCGAGGTTCCGACAAATCCTTGGTGAGTGGCCACTAACGCCAGGCGAGCCCGAAGCCATCGTAGGGGACGCCCTTGTGGCGTCCCGTCCCCGCGAACTCAGGCGTTGATGGCCCGACACGGGCAACCGCGCGCCCCTCGGGCGCGTTAGGGTCGAGCGGGCGACCACAAGGGTCTCGCCCCTACGGGTGCCAACCTCGTCGCGCCTTCGCCCACCAAAGACATGTCGAACACCCCTTCTACCGGTGGGTGTACGACAAATCCTTGGTGAGTGGCCACTAACGCCAGGCGAGCCCGAAGCCATCGTAGGGGACGCCCTTGTGGCGTCCCGCCCCGCGAAGGCAGGGCGTTGGCAACCCGACACGGGCGACCACAAGGGTCGCCCCTACGATGCCGTCACCCTGCGGCGAACGCGCCACCAAAGATTTGTCGTACACCCTCTACCGGTCGCTGGCAGGTCGAACTGTTCTCATGTATTGTGAGGTATGGCTTCATATTTGCTATGCCTCCGGAGATTGGCAGGCAAAGGAGCCGGATGTCCCGGATGCGAGAGACTCATCTTGCACCCCGACGTGCATGATGAGTCATGAAGCACTCTCAGCCGGCCCAGGGGTCACCTACGCTGTCAGTACCCCGGCTATTGGCAAGCTCGATGGAGGGAACAAGCCATGAGGAAGTTCACACCACTAGCGTTGTTGGGATCAGCACTAACCTTAACGGGATTCCCACCTGCTCTTTCGGCCGAAGAGGCCGAAGATGAAGAAAAGTACATTGAGGAAGTCATCGTTGTCGCTGAACGTGGCGTGATCAACGTCATGGATAGGGCGATGACAGTGACTGGCTTCAACGCTCAATTGATCGACAAACTAGGTATTCAGAATACTGATGACCTGGAAGTTCTGGTCCCCGGCTTACAGGTCGGCAACCGCAGTCAGGGCAGCCCACCGGGGCTCGTAGGGAACGAGAACGACCACTTCTTCATGCGCGGTTTAGGCACCGAGAGATCGAGCAACCTATTCCCTGACACCTCCGTTGCCATTTATGTCGATGGGGTTTATACCGACCAGACCTTCGGCATTGACGGCGGCATGTTTGATGTCGAGCGTGTTGAAGTAGCCCGCGGACCTCAGGGTACCACGGGTGGCAAAAATGCCATTGCCGGATCGATCAACTTCTACACCCGCAAGCCAACGGATACGTTCGACATGCGGGCTACCCTGGAAATCAATAGTATTTCGACGCAACGAGTGCAGCTTGCATTCGGTGGTCCGATTGCCAACAGCGACTTCAGTTATCGGTTGGGACTCAGCTCCTATACCGGTGATGGTCGGATCAAGAATCACAGCGGGCCCGATGCGATGAAACCGGAAGAGCGCATTATTGCTCCCCAGTTGCGCTGGACGAACGACCGCTGGGATATAACTGCACGTTATTCCCACATGGAGGACACCGGAACCCCGAACTCGTCCCTACCGCTCACTTCGGAAAATACGGTTGACGAGTTTGTGCTTGCCAATGGCGAGCGGCTGTGCGCATTCAACCCGGACAGCGGTATGGAAGAATGTCAACGCAATCCATATTTCGGGGTGCAGCCGGCACCCGCTGTCGCGGGCTGTTCGAACGTCAGCCAGGATGGGACCCGTGACCCGAACCAATTCATTTGTGATGCGGATGAACTCCGTTGGGAAGTGGCGTTTAACGCACCGATCGCTAAGGACAGTACTGCAGAGAACTTTTCCCTTGATGTAGTTTATGCGATTAGCGACGCTCTGACGCTCAACTACAAGTTTGGCTGGCATGACGTCTTTGAGAACACCCGCAATGATCCTGACCAGCGCAATCGTGTTGGTGGTGGCGTCTGCCCGTTCACTCATCCATCGGTGATCGCCGGCGTATTGCAGGCAGGTCAGACCAGCCGAATCTGCGCACTTGACGGTGGTGGTAATGGTACGTTCACTGATCAGCTAAGCGAGCATGTTTTTACGTCAGAGCAGAGCAGTCACGAGGTCACGCTGGTGTCCAACTTCGAAGGGCCGTTTAACTTCACGCTGGGTGCGAACACCATCCAAAACGAAGAACCCTATGTGAACCGCCTGTTTGATAATGGATGGAGGTCAGGCGGAGCTTGGTTGTTTTCAGACAACTCCGCTGCCTGTAACGCCAACATTGAGTCCATGTTTGGCACCGGTGGCACACTCAGCGGTGGTGATAGCTGGCTTCTGAGAGAACTGCATACCAATCCGGCCACCATGGCCCATGCTGAGTCGACGTTTCGTTTCGTTGTTGCTTGCCCGGGTTCACCTGAACTCCTCGGCTACCCCGATGCAGGTATAGGCGATTTCTACGCCGCTAATCCAAATGGTCAGATCAACGGGTATCTTGGCAGCGCCTTGCAGGAAGCCAGGGGCATTTACCTCAACCTCGAGTACGTGTTGAGTGACAGTTGGACAGTCTTCGCTGGTATTCGTCGCAGCGACGACGACAAGGATCGTACCCAGGAGGCAGCGTCGGGCATTCGGGCCTTCGAAAAATCCGATCCGACTGTTCGATGTGACATGAATACGGGCGGTGGTGTCGATCTCTGCGAGGACGGCTTCGCCGTCGTCACCCTAAACTTGGCGGGTTCGGACATTGCGAACAAGGCGCCAAAGGCCCAGTTGAGTTGGGGTGCGACCACCTGGAATGCCGGCGTCGAATTCCGACCGGGTGACCAGAACGTGATGTATTACGGCCGAATCTCGACGGGATACCGGGCTGGTGGTTCCTTTCCCTTCCGGACTGAGCACCCGGGACCATGGCAATACCCAGCGGAGGAGTTGATCAACTACGAGGTAGGCGTCAAGGGCCTGTATTTCGACAATGCGGTGCAGTTGTCGGCCACTTATTTCCTCCAGGACTTCGACAAGCACTGGGTCTTCGCCAGCCGACTTAGGACCCCGGAAGAACAGGAGACCGATCCTGACGGCGGTCCTATAACCGGAGAAATCAACGCGATCCAAGATTCGGAGATCGCCGGCGTTGAGTTGGAAGGCGCTTGGCGGCTTACCGACCGGTTCACCCTGCGTGGTTTCTATAACTACCTGGACTCTGATATCGGCCCCTATGCTGCGCTGGTCTCTTATGTGGGTCCCGGCGAATCAGGCACCTGGGTGCGGCTTCCATGGACCGACAGCATGGGCAATGCGCGTGTTAATTGGATCTTCGGCTCCGACGAGCCGAAGGAACTGGTCGGCAAACAGCTTCCGAACTCGCCCAATCACAAGATCTCTCTGACCTTGAGTTATGACGTGCCCATACGTGCCGACTGGGGCAATCTGGAACTGCTGACCATCGCCAACCACCGTGGCAAGAAGTTCGTCGAAATAGTGAACTACCCTGGGTATCAGGTTGACGCCTATACGCGATGGGACTTGCGCGCAAACTGGAGATCGGCGGCAGCGTGGCGGGTCACTGCTTACGTCACGAACATTCTTGATGAAGCTGCGCTGCACATGTGGAAGCCCATTGGATCTGTTGGCAGCGTCTTTGGCACTGTCGTCGAACCTCGTGAGTTTGGCATCAGCGTCTCCTGGGAAAACCTGTAGACGTAAATTTCGTTCAGACCCGCTTAAGGGTCTGAACGATCTAATCAACGCACCGTCTGGGCGCGCCGTCCAGCGGTGCTTTGTGTTCGCTGTCTAGGGCATGGTGGGCGACACGTTGAGACGAGCGCCCCTGTTTTCGGTGTTCTGCCTTGCTGGTGGTGTTGCTGCCTGTGGTGGCGGCGGGGGCGGCAGCGCGCCGTCTGCAGACGGTGGATCTGTTCCGGATCCTCCTGCGAACCAAGTAGAAGCAGGTGACGATAGTCAAGTACGGTTCGCCGACAGAACGAGTGCTCTGGGTCTCGACTATTTCATCGAGAATGCATTGGGCGGGGATGAGGCCACCGATGTCAGCGGCGGACTCGCCCTTGAGGACATCGATAACGACGGTAGCTTGGAACTCTACGTGGCACATGGGCGTGATGTCAAAGGCCGCCTGTTCAGTTTCGACGGCACACGTTTCGTGGAACTGGAGGACAACAACGGCATTCGGCCAGTGGAAATGGATCGGGCCGGATATTTCATCGACCTTGACGCGGACGGCTGGAAGGATTTCATCTCGGTCCAGGACGAATCGGTCGAGGTCTTTATGAACGATCGGTCCGGACAATTCGAGGAGGCGACTGCTCGCAGTAACCTCTTCCACCAGCGTTCGACGTTCTCCATGGCCGCCGCGGACGTTGACTTAGATGGCGACGTCGATCTGTTCTTTTCCCATTGGGACGGGACATTCGATAGCGGTGCACCCCTCACCGAATACCTGTGGCAGAACGACGGCACCGGCGTATTCACCGACATCAGCGATCGCGTCGCGATCACCGGGGCGCCGGCTGCGAGCGTTCCCGGCTTTGTCCTGGAACTCTCCTATACACCCACGTTTGCCGATATCGATAACGACGGGTATCCCGATATGCTGCTCGCCAGTGACGACGGGTACTCTCAGGTGCTACGCAATGAGGCCGGCTGGCAGTTCACCGACGCGACCGACAGGTCTGTGATTACAGACACAAACGGTATGGGTGGCACGGTTACCGACTATGATCACGACGGCGATCTGGACTGGTTCGTCACCAGCATCCACAATCTCGAGACCAGCGGTGAGGGTACGATCACCGGCAACCGGCTGTATCGTAATGTGGACGGCCTCGGTAACTTCGAGGACGTGACTGATGAGGCCGGCGTCCGTAACGGCGACTGGGGCTGGGGTGGCTGCTTTGCGGATTTTGACAACGACGGGCATCCGGACCTCTTTCACACCAACGGCATGCCGGATGTGGACGAGCGTTACGCCGATGATCCATCACGGCTGTTCATGGCCAATGGCGACGGCAGCTTCAGCGAGCGCGCGTATTCCGCCGGTATCACGCACACAGACCGTGGACTGGGCGTGGTCTGCGCCGACTACAACGACGACGGCAGGATCGATATCCTGATTGCCAACAATGGCCAGTCCCCCACGATCTACGAAAATGCAACCGATAATGACAATCACTATTTGACGATCGACCTTATCGGCAAAGGCGCAAATCCCGATGCCATTGGTGCTCGGGTCACCGTCGAGTCGGCCACCCGCAGCCAGCTTCAGGAGGTGCAGCTTGGGACCTGGTACCTTTCCCAGGGTCCGTCGACACTGCATTTCGGTCTCGGACAGGATGATACGGTAACGAGCATCGACGTCCGCTGGCCAGGACCGGGTCTGCCAACGACCGAGGTCAAAGATGTGGCCGCCGACCAAATCATCGTGGTGGAACAGCCGTGAAGGCGACGCTGACGGTCGCACTTGTCCTGCTCGTTCTGGCGATTGCGGCGTGTGGTGGTGGAGGCGGCGGCGGCGGCACCGGAACGGTTACTCCACCAGGGAACAATGGCGGTTCGGGCAACGGCGGCGACGACGGGTCCGATGACAACGGTGACCAAGGCCCGCTCGCCCACTGCGTGGCCAGTGTCGGCGTCTTCAGCAACGTTTCCATGGAATTGGGACTTTGTTATGAGATTGCGGATGCAGGCGTCGCGAGTGAGATCGAGGAGTTAGGAGGAGGTTTCGGCATGACCGACATCGACGGGGACGGACAGATGGAACTCTATGTCGCCTACGGTCAGAACGCGCCGGGTCAACTCTTCAGCTTCGATGGCAACCGGTTTAACGAACGAACTGGTAGTGGCATCAACCCATCTGGACCGGATCTGGCGGGTTATTTCATCGACCTGGACGGTGATGGTTTTAAGGACTTCATCTCGGCCCAGGAAACGGGCCTCGAGATTTTTGTTAACGATCAGACCGGACGCTTTGACGACGACACTGGTCTGATCAACATTTCGCACAATCGAGCGACCTTCTCCATGGCGGCAGCCGACTATGACCTTGATGGTGATCTCGATCTTTTTTTTACGCACTGGGGAACCGGATCGATCAACGTTGGACTGGAGTACCTGTGGCGGAACAATGGTGCCGGTGAGTTCGTTGATATCAGCTATCGGGTACCGGTTGAGACGACATTTTCCGGCAATAGGTTGCTGTCGGAATATACGTTCACACCGGTGTTCGCGGACATAGATTCCGACGGCGCCCCCGACCTGTTGCTGGCGAGCGACTTCGAATCAAGCCAGGTGTTACTGAATGCGTTGGGTGGTGATGTATTTTTCGATATGACCACTGACGAGATCTCCGATGAAAACGGGATGGGTAACGCGGTCACCGATTACGACCGCGATGGCGATCTCGACTGGTTCGTGACGAGCATCTGGGATCCGGATGTGGAGAACAACGGTTCCGGTAACCGCCTGTATGAGAACGTTGACGGCCTCGGGACTTTCGAGGATGTCACCGAGGTCGCCGGTGTACGAGAGGGACATTGGGGCTGGGGTGCGTGTTTCGCAGATTTCGACAATGATGGATATATGGATATCTTTCATACCAACGGGCACCAGGATCAGGCCAGGGCCAAGTTTGTAACTGATCCATCGGTACTGTTCATGGCCAATGGAGACGGTACGTTTACCGAGCGGGCAACCGAGCTCGGTGTCGTTCACACGGATCAGGGTCGA
Organism: Bryobacterales bacterium; assembly: GCA_022825595.1. Lineage (GTDB taxonomy): Bacteria > Acidobacteriota > Terriglobia > Bryobacterales > UBA6623 > VXMF01. Next base: position 12,118 of record JAJDWM010000241.1, read on the forward strand.
GGTGTTGTGTGCGCTGACTACAATGACGATGGCCGGGTCGACATATTTGTCGCCAACAATGGCAAGTCTCCTACGGTGTTCCGTAACGACCATCAGAACAGCAATCACTATGTCGCGATCGACCTGGTGGGTATCGACGGAAATCCAGAGGCGATCGGCGGCAGGGTTACCGTCGTTACCGCTTCAGGTACCCAAATGCAGGAGGTCCAACTCGGCAATGGCTACCTATCCCATGGACCAGCGACCTTGCACTTTGGGTTGGGCACAGATGATCTGATTACCTCCATTGAGGTCACATGGCCCGGTCCAGGCAGACGGACCAGTCGTGTTGAAGGTGTCGCGGTCGATCAGCGCATTGAACTCATCCACCCACCTTGACCCCGACGGCGGGGCGACCACAAGGGTCGCCCCTTCCATGGAACGTCCAGCACGTTACGACGGCGTCGGCGACATTCTGCACGTCCATGGTCGGCTGCGGCCTGATCGACCCATCCGGATCAGCGCCTTGAACTCATCCACCATCTTGATCGGTTGGCCTGATGTCGACGGCGGGGCCAGATGCGCAACACTGTCAGCCAGACGGCGGGTCACCAAGACGGGCGACCGCGCGCCCTACGGGCGCGATAGGGTCGCCCCTACGAGCCAACGGCGACTCCCGCGACGTTGGCGCGGGCCCCGTAGGGGACGGGCTTGTCCCGTCCC
>JAJDWM010000373.1 GCA_022825595.1 Bryobacterales bacterium
CTTCGAGCCGGGGGCGGATTGAGTCAGGTAGTATACCCCGAGCACCATGTCCTGAGACGGGGTCGCGATTGGCAACCCGTTGGCGGGAGACAGTATGTTGTTGGAACTGAGCATCAACACCAGCGCCTCGATCTGGGCCTCGGGAGACAGCGGGACGTGGACGCCCATCTGGTCCCCGTCGAAGTCGGCGTTGAACGCCGTGCAGACGAGCGGGTGGATCTTGATGGCCTTGCCCTCGACCAACACGGGCTCAAAGGCCTGGATGCCGAGCCGATGCAGGGTCGGCGCGCGGTTGAGGAGCACGGCGTGCTCGTGGATGACTCCGTCCAGGATGTCCCAGACGACGGAGTCCTGCTGTTCGACCATCTCTTTTGCCTGCTTGATCGTCGTGCAATGGCCACGCTGCTCGAGGCGCTGGTAGATGAAGGGCTTGTACAGCTCCAGCGCCATCTTCTTGGGAAGCCCGCACTGGTGGAGCTTGAGCTCCGGGCCGACGACGATCACGGACCGTCCGGAATAATCGACTCGCTTGCCGAGTAGATTCTGGCGGAACCGGCCGCTCTTGCCCTTGAGCGTGTTCGCCAAGGACTTCAGCGGGCGCTTGTTGGCCCCGCGCAGCTCATGGCCGCGACGGCCGTTGTCCAGCAGAGCATCGACGGCCTCCTGCAGCATGCGCTTCTCGTTGCGCACGATGACGTCCGGCGCACGCTGCTCCAGCAGGCGCTTGAGGCGGTTGTTGCGGTTGATGACCCTGCGGTAGAGGTCGTTCAGGTCCGAAGTCGCAAAGCGGCCGCCATCCAGAGGCACGAGAGGCCGCAGCTCTGGCGGGATGATCGGAAGCACGTCCAGGATCATCCACTCCGGCTTGTTGCCGGACTTGCGGAAGGCCTCCACAACCCGGAGCCGCTGAGCGGACCTGCGGCGCTTCTGCACCGAGGTCTCGTTCTTCATTCCGTCCCGCAGCTTCGCGGCCAGCGCGTCCACCTCGATGCGCTTGAGCAGCTCCTTGATGCCCTCGGCGCCCATCAGTCTGGTGTGCGGGATCGTTCGGCGCTCCTCCTCCTTCTCGACGCCGGAGAACACGGTTCCCGGCGCAAGACGCCCGGGGTCGTCGGACTCGACCACCACGAAGGCCTCGTAGTACAGGACTCGCTCCAGGTCGGTGACCTTGATGTCGAGCAGGAGCGAGAGATGGCTTGGCAGGACTTTGAAGTACCAAACGTGAGAGCACGGCGCAGCCAGTTCGATATGGCCCAGCCGCTCGCGACGCACCCGGCTCTGGGTGACCTCCGTGCCGCACTTCTCGCAGATGACCCCGCGGTGCTTCATGCGCTTGTACTTGCCGCAAAGGCACTCCCAGTCCTTCTCTGGGCCGAAGATGGCCGTGCAGAAGAGCCCGCCCCGCTCTGGCTTGAAGGTCCGGTAGTTGATGGTCTCCGGCTTGATGACCTCCCCGAAAGACCAACCGCGCATCTTCTCCGGAGAAGCCAGTCCGATGCGGATAGAGTCGAACTCGGGAAGCGGCGTGACGCGCCGCGAGTGCGGCGCGCCATAGCCAAAGGGCCCGCCCGGGTCACCGCCAACATCGAACTCTCCGGGCGGGGGCGCCGTTCCGTCCTCGTCCAGATCGAATGCTCCTGCGCCCGGGTCCTCCGCGGATCCGCTACGGTTCGTGCTGGTTAGCTCGACGTCAAGGCAAAGCGCCTGAAGTTCGCGAACCAGAACGTTGAAGGACTCCGGCAGGCCGGGAGTCATCGCGGACTCGCCCTTTACGATCGACTCGTAGATCTTCGACCTACCGGCCACATCGTCCGACTTGACCGTCAGCAGCTCGCGGAGCACGTGCGCTGCCCCGTATGCCTCAAGCGCCCAGACCTCCATCTCGCCGAAGCGCTGCCCGCCGAATTGGGCCTTGCCGCCCAGCGGCTGCTGGGTCACCAGCGAATAGGGGCCGATGGACCGCGCGTGGATCTTGTCGTCAACCAGATGGTTGAGCTTTAGCATGTAGATTACGCCGACCGTCACCTCCTGCTCGAACGCCTGGCCGGTCATGCCGTCGTACAGCTTGGTCTTGCCCGATTCCGGCAGACCCGCAGCCTGGAGGTGCTCTTTGATCAGTCCCTCGCCTGGCCCCTCGAACACGGGAGAGGCGAACTTCACCCCTAGCGCACGCCCAGCCCAACCGAGGTGGGTCTCCAAGATTTGTCCCACGTTCATCCGCGACGGCACCCCGAGGGGATTGAGGGCAATCTCCACCGGCGTTCCGTCCGGAAGGAACGGCATGTCCTCCTCAGGCAGCACTCGGGCGATGACGCCCTTGTTGCCGTGGCGACCGGCCATCTTGTCGCCGGCCGACAGCTTCCGCTTCATGGCGATCGACACGGAGACCGCTTTCAGCACGCCGGGAGACAGGTCGTCGCCCTGCTGTAACTTCACTTTCTGTTCGTCCCGCAGCTTCTGGAGCACCTCAATCTGCCGGATCGTCATCTGCTCGATCTGGTCGATCTGGTCGGCCATTTCGGCGCTGATCGGCTCGGAGAGGCGCAGGCGCTTGATGTCCTTCGCTCGCATGCGGTCGAAGTGGTAGCGGTCGATCGTCTCGCCCGCTGAGGCCAGCTGCTGATTGGTTCCCTCGTCCTGCAGGTCGTCGAGCACCTCCCGGCCGCTCAACAACTCAAGCAGGCGCTCGCAGCGCTCGTCGAACAGAATCCGCTTCTCGTCGTCGAGATTCCGGTCCAGGCGCTCGATCTCAGCGAGCTCTATGTCCTTCGCGCGCTGGTCCTTCTCTACGCCCTTGCGCGAGAAGACTTTTGCTCCGACTACGATTCCCGAAACGCCCGCCGGGCAGCGCAGGGACGCGTCCTTGACGTCGTCCGCCTTGTCACCGAAGATCGCCCTCAAGAGCTTCTCCTCTGGCGTCAGCTGCACCTCGCCGCGAGGCACGACCTTGCCCACCAGGATGTCGTCAGGCCCGACCGACGCGCCAATGCGCACAATGCCGCTCTCGTCGAGATTCGTCAGGAAGCCCTCGGAAATGTTGGGGATGTCGCGGGTGATCTCTTCCGGCCCGAGCTTCGTGTCGCGCGCCTCGACCCGCAACTCCTCGATGTGCAGTGAGGTGTAGTAGTCGTCCTTGACAAGGTTCTCGCTGACAAGGATGGCGTCCTCGAAGTTGTAGCCGCGCCACGGCATGAACGCCGCGAGGACGTTGCGCCCCAGAGCCAGCTCGCCGTCGTCCGTGCAGGGCCCGTCGGCTAGGACCTGGCCCTTCGCTACGCGGTCCCCCACGGTGACGATCGGTTTCTGGTTGATGCAGGTGTTCTGGTTCGAGCGACGGAACTTGACGAGCGGATAGATGTCCGCGCCGACCTCGCGCGACATCTGCTCCTCGTGGCCCGAGCCCTCGACCCGCACGATGATCCGCTCGGAATCCACCGAGTCCACCACGCCGCTGCGCTTGCAGAGCACGACCGCCCCCGAGTCGCGGGCTGTGATGCGCTCCATCCCCGTGCCGACGATTGGGGCATCGGCGCGCAACAGGGGGACAGCCTGACGCTGCATGTTGGAGCCCATCAGAGCCCGGTTCGCATCGTCGTTCTCGAGGAACGGGATCAGGCTGGCCGCAACCGAGACGAGCTGCTTGGGGCTCACGTCCATGTACTCGATTTCCGCCCGGCGCTTGAGCTGGAAGTCGCCCGCTACACGGCAGTTGGCGAATTCCCGGGTGATGAAGCCGTCCTGGTCCACGGGAAGGTTGGCTGGCGCGATCACGTGCTTGTCTTCCTCCCACGCGGTGAGGTAGGAGCAGTGGGTCTCCCAGAGCGCCTCCTCTTGGCCGGGGGCCAGGGCATCGTTGGCCTCGTCGGCCGCAGAGCGCCGCAGCACCTGGCCGGCCCGGAGCACAGTGTCCCCGCCATAGGTCACGCGGACCTCTTCCACGATGCGCCCGTTCTCGACCTTGCGGTAAGGGCTCTCGATGAAGCCGAACTCGTTGATTCGAGCGAAGCACGACAGCGAACTGATCAGGCCGATGTTGGCACCCTCCGCCGTCTCGATGGGACAGATGCGGCCGTAGTGCGTGGCATGGACGTCCCGCACGTCGAAACCGGCCCGCTCGCGCGAAAGGCCGCCGGGGCCAAGGGACGACAGCCTGCGCTTGTGAGTGATCTCCGACAGCGGATTGATCTGGTCCATGAACTGGGACAGCTGCGAAGAGCCGAAGAACTCGCGCACGGCCGCCATCACGGGTTTGGCGTTGATGAGGTCATGCGGCATGGCGCTGGACATGTCCTGGTACGACGTCATGCGGTCCCGCATGGCCCGCTCCATGCGGATCAGCCCGATGCGGAACTGGTTCTCAAGGAGCTCGCCGACCGAGCGCACGCGCCGGTTGCCCAAGTGGTCGATGTCATCGGTCGTGCCGATCTTGCGGCGCAGCTTCAGCAGGTACGAGATCGTCTCGAAGAAATCGTCCGCGTCCAGCACCCGCTTGGTCAGCGGTGTGGCTTCCGCCTCCCCGTGAAGCTTGATGTTGAACTTCATGCGGCCGACCTTGGAGAAGTCGTACTTGCGGCTCTCGAAGAAGAGCTCCCGGAACAGCTTGGTGGCCGTCTCGCGCGTGGGCGGATCCCCGGGCCGCAGGTTGCGGTAGATCGCGAGCAGCGCGTGCTCGCCGGTCTTCACCGAGTCCTTCCGGAGCGTGTGCGACAGCACGGGCCCTACGGGGTCCGTCTCCGGGAACACCGCACCGAATTCGCTGATTCCGGCCTTGGCCAGACGCCCGATTGCCGTCGGGGTGACGAACTGGTTGGCCTCGCAGCCCTTGATGATCTCGCCGGTGTCCTCGGAAAAGACGTCGTCCGCGAAGACCGCCTTGGCGAGATCGGCGGCATCCCACGGCACTTCCTGAATTCCCGCCTCGCGGAGCATCTTTGCGAGGCGGGGATTCACCTTGCGGCCCTTCTTGGCCAGGATGCGCCCGACCTGCACGGGGCGCGAGAGCGCCGTGCCCACGAGGCTGTCGTTCACGGGTCGGGACAGGTTGCCGGCGTCGTCGAGGCGGATCTTGTCCACCCTGTAGAACTGGCTCAGGATGTCAGCGTCCGTCTCAAGGCCGAGCGCGCGCAGGAAGACGGTTCCCAAGAACTTCCGCTTGCGGTCGATGCGCACCTGCAGCAGGTTCTTCGTGTCGTATTCGAACTCGATCCAGCTGCCGCGCGACGGAATGATTTTGCCCAAGTAGTAGTTGCGGACCTTGCCCGACTCGAAGAACACCCCGGGCGAGCGGTGCAGCTGGGAGACGATTACGCGCTCCGTCCCGCTGACGATGAATGTGCCGTCCTCCGTCATCAGCGGGATTTCCCCGAAGAAGACCTCCTGCTCCTTGATGTCGCGTATCGCCTTCTGGCCCCCAGGACCGTCCTTCTCGTAGACGGTCAGCTTGATGGTCACTCGCAGCGGGGCTCCATAGGTAATCCCGCGACGCTTGCACTCCTCGGTGTTGAACTTCAGCTTGGGTCCTACCGGATCGCCGCACCGGACGCAGAACGTGACGCTGTTGGCCGTTCGGCGCCCGCAGTGCTCGCAGAGGATCTCGGGAGGGCCCTTCGGGTCGGTGCGGATGACCTTGCGGCACCCCGGATTGCGGCAGATGGTGCGCAAGTGGTGCAGCCCCGTTTGGGCACCGCACTTGCACGCCCAATCGCCGATCGTGTAGGAAACGAAGTCGAGCTTGCTCATCTCGCGGAAGTCCGAGATCGGAAACACCGACTTGAACACCGCCTGAAGCCCCATGTCCTCGCGTTCTTCCGGGAGCCGGTCCATCTGGAGGAACCTGCGATACGACTCTTGCTGCATCTCGAGCAGGTCGGGAATGGCGATCGCGGAGAGGATCTTGGAGAAGTCACGCCGGTTGCCCACCAGCGCCTCAGCTGCATCTTGTGACATCGATTCGTTCAAAGGGGCCCCGTCCCTGCTGTGCTGGACAGCACGTCAAGCGTGCCGGGCATTGGCCCGGCACCCACCACCGCACGACGGCGGCTCTGCGATCGGGATCCGGAGACTGCGCCCGGCCCCGTTCCTGTAAGTGCGGCGCCAGGGCGGATAGGCACCCTGACCCGGCTGGGGGCCTGCCGCGCTGTCGCCGAGCGACGCCCGCTCGCGGCTGGCGTCATTCGCGAGCGGCGGCCCCCCACAGACCTACTTCACCTCGAACTCGGCGCCGACGTCGCTGAGCTTGGCGCCGATCTGGTCGGCCTCTTCCTTCGGGATGTTCTCCTTTACCGCCTTCGGCGCCGCGTCCACCAGCTGCTTGGCCTCCTTCAGGCCGAGACCGGTGATTTCGCGAACGGTCTTGATCACCTTGATCTTCTGGGTCCCGAAGCTGGTGAGGACCACCGTGAACTCGGTCTGCTCAGGCGGCTCCTCCTCGGCTGCCGCCGCTGCGGCCGGAACGGCCGCCACGGCCGCAGCCGCGGAGACCCCTAGCTCATCCTCGAGCCTCTTGACCAATTGCGCGGCCTCCATCAAGGTCAGCCCCTTGATGGATTCCGCTATCGCTCCGATGTCTGCCATGGTACTCACTCCCTCGCGTGATTGCAAATCAACCTGTCCGCTCCGCCATGCGCGGAGCGCCGCCCAGTACGGGCTAGCCGTCGAATTTCTGCTTCTCCACCGCCTGCTGCAGCACGGCGGCAACGTCCCGTCCCGGAGCGTTGAGCACGCTCACGAGCCGCTGCGCGGACGAACTGATCAGGTACAGCAGGCGCACCTGAAGCCCTTCCAAGTCCGGCAGCCGCGACAGCTCGTTGAGCCCGTCAAGGTCGAGGGCTCGACCATCGACCACGCCCGACGTGTACGAGAACTTCTTCTCCCGCCTGGCGAAGTCGACCAGCGCCTTCAGCGTGGCGACGGGGTCGTCGCCCAAGAATGCCAGCGCCGTCATGCCACGCTGGCCCTCCAGCGTAGTCTCGTACGCAGTCCCCTTCGCCGCCAGGTGCGCCAATCGGTTGGCCACTACCCGGTAGGTGCCGCCTTGAGCGCGAACAGCGGAGCGCAAGGCCTGGTCCTCGGCCACGTTGAGGCCTTCGAACTTGCACACCACCACGGCGGGATTCGCGTCGAACTCGCGCCGCAGGTCGGCCAAGAACTGCTCCTTCTGAGCCTTCGTCTTCATCAGTTCCCCGCTATCGCAAGAAGTCCATCACGTTGAGCGCCAGCGACGGGCTCATCGTGGAGCAGATCCAGGCCTTCTCCAAGTAGCGGCCCTTGGCGGCCGGCGGGCGCGCCTTGAGGACGGCCCCAATGAGAGTGCCGGCATTCTCCTCGAGCTGCTCCACCGGGAACGCGAGCTTGCCCACCGGGGCGTGGATCACCGCTCCGCGGTCCACGCGAAATTCCACCTTGCCCGCCTTGACTTCGCGCACAGCGTTAGCCACGTCGAATGTCACGGTGCCGGTCTTGGGATTGGGCATGAGGCCCCGGGGCCCGAGGATGCGCCCGACGCGCGAAACCACGCGCATCATGTCCGGCGTGGCCACGACCGCGTCGAAGCCGAGCCAGCCCTCCTTCTGGATCCGCTGCACGTACTCCTCACCGCCGAAATAGTCCGCACCCGCACTCTCGGCCTCAGCCAGCCTCTCGCCGGAGGCGATCACGAGAACGGTCTTGGACACGCCGAGCCCGTGCGGAAGGACCACCGTGCCGCGCACCATCTGGTCGGCGTGACGCGGATCCACGCCCAAGTTGAGGTGCACTTCCACGGTCTCGTCGAACTTCGAGATCCTGTTCTTCTGCAGGATCGGGATTGCCTCCCCGAGCGAGTACGGCCGATCCTCAAGCTTCTGCTTGAACGCGCGATACTTTTTCCCTGCCATGTACCACCTTGGTCCAACCGGCCCGGCACCTATGCCAGAAGCCTCCCACGGGCTGGTCCTTTCAGTCTACCACGCGCACGCCCATGCTGTTGGCCGTTCCGCGAACGCAAGCCATGGCCTGTTCGACGGTGTGGCAATTCAGGTCGGGCATCTTCTGCCGCGCGATCTCCTCCAGCTGAGAGACGGTGATCGAGCCGACCTTTAGGCGGTTCGGCTCGCCCGAGCCCTTGGCGAGGTTAGCGTGGCGCTTGATCAGAACTGCCGCCGGGGGGGTCTTTGTGATGAAGTCGTGCGTGCGGTCCTGATAGACCGTGATTACCACGGGCACGCTGAGCCCCTCGAGATCGGGGGTCGACGTGCGGGCGTTGAACTCCTTGCAGAACTGCATGATGTTCAGGCCAGCCTGCCCAAGCGCCGGGCCCACCGGGGCGGCCGGCGTGGCCTTCCCGGCCATCACCTGCAGCTTGATCTGCTTCACGACCGGCTTCTTCCTCAAGACTCGTGCCATTGCTCAGGTCCTCCTGGCGGGACACGCCCGCCGCTAACGTGCCCTCCGGACCTGGAAGTACTCCAGCTCCACCGGAGTGCCCCGCCCAAAGATGGTGACCATGACCTTGAGCGTGTTCCGCTCGGCGTTGACCTCTTCCACCGTCCCGCTGAAACCGTTGAACGGCCCATCGACGATACTGACTCGGTCGTTGCGCGCGAACCGCACGGTTGGACGCGGGTGCTCCTCGGACGTCTGCTGCCGGTAAAGAATCTGGTTGACCTCGTCGCTCGTTAGCGGGGTCGGCGAATGTCCGCCGCCCACGAACCCGGTGACGCGAGGGGTGTTCTTTACGGCATGCCAGAGGTCGTCGTCCAAGTCCAGCTGGGCGAGCACGTAGCCCGGGTATAGCAAGCGTTTGGTGGTGACCTTCTTGCCGTTGCGCATCTCCACCACGTCCTCTGTGGGGATCAGGATCTCGCCGACGCGGTCGTCCATCCCGAGGGCTTCGACACGGGAACGGAGGCTCTGCTTGACCTTGTTCTCATAGCGGGAATAGGTGTGGATGATGTACCACTGCAGGTTGGCCCCCGCATCCTCTGCGCCGGCGCCCGGTGCTGCCGCCTGCCCTTTCGGTTCAGCCATCTTCAGCCCGCCTGACCCAAGCCCTGATAGACCAAGCGCTGCCCCCAGGCCAGAAAATAGTCGACGACGCCGAAGAAGACCGCGAACGCAAAGACCGTGACCAATACGACGAGCGTGGTGGCGCGCACCTGGGCCCGGCCCGGCCAAGTCACCAGGCGCAACTCACGCATCACCCCGTCAAGGTAGTTCCGCGTGCGAATTCGGAGACCCGGCTGGGGAATCTTCCGAGACGCTCTTGCCATGCGACTGGTTACCTCCCGTCTCTGGGCGGTCCGCCCGGCCCAGGACGCCAAGATGGCAGGGGCGGAGGGAATCGAACCCCCATTGGCGGTTTTGGAGACCGCTGGTTTACCGTTAACCGACGCCCCTCGACACCCGACCTACCCTTCAATTCTACTTCATCTCCCGGTGCAACGTGTGCCGGCGCAACCGCGGCGAGTACTTCATCAGTTCCAGCCGTCCCGGATTCTTGCGCTTGTTCTTTGTCGTTGTGTAGTTCCTGTCCTTGGTGACAGTGCACTGCAGCGTGATCGTTTCCCTCGGCATGCTTTCCTCCTTGCAGTACCCGTGCCGTCCCGGTGGGCGGCCTCACTCGATGATGCTCGAGACGGTGCCGGCGCCGATCGTGCGCCCGCCCTCGCGGATCGCGAAGCGCAGACCCTGCTCCATCGCGATCGGCTGGATCAGCTCCACCTCCAACTCCACGTTGTCCCCGGGCATCACCATCTCCGTGCCCTCCGGCAGCCGCGCCACCCCCGTCACGTCCGTCGTCCGGAAGTAGAACTGCGGCCGGTACCCGCTGAAGAACGGCGTGTGCCGCCCCCCCTCGTTCTTCTTCAGCACGTACACCTGCCCCCGGAACTTCGTGTGCGGCGTGATCGACCCCGGCTTCGCCACCACCTGACCGCGCTCCACCTCGTCCTTGCCCAGCCCGCGCACCAGCAGGCCCACGTTGTCTCCCGCCTGCCCCGTGTCCAGCAGCTTCTTGAACATCTCCACGCCCGTGATCACCTTCCGGTGCGTCGGCCGGATCCCCAAAAACTCCATCTCCTGCCCGACGCGCACCTGCCCCCGCTCGATGCGCCCCGTCACCACCGTCCCCCGGCCCGATATCGAGAAGATGTCCTCGATCGGCATCAGGAACGGCTTGTCCACGTCCCGCTCCGGCGTCGGTATGTACGCGTCCACCGCCTCCATCAGCTCGTCCACTCCCTGCTCCGCGTCCGGCGCCCCGTCCAGCGCCCGCAGCGCCGACACCTGCACCACCGGCACGTCGTCCCCCGGGAAGTCGTACTCCGACAGCAGCTCGCGCACCTCCAGGTCCACCAGCTCCAAGAGCTCCTCGTCGTCCACCATGTCCACCTTGTTCAGCGCCACCACGATGTACGGCACCCCCACCTGCCGCGCCAGCAGGATGTGCTCGCGCGTCTGCGGCATCGGACCGTCCGTCGCCGCCACCACCAGGATCGCCCCGTCCATCTGCGCCGCGCCCGTGATCATGTTCTTGATGTAGTCCGCGTGCCCCGGACAGTCCACGTGCGCGTAGTGCCGGTTCGCCGTCTGGTACTCCACGTGCGCCGTCGCGATCGTGATGCCCCGC
>JAJDWM010000294.1 GCA_022825595.1 Bryobacterales bacterium
GGAGACGCGGTAGCGGTAATTGGTGTGCGGGACAACTGTTTACTTAGCTGTCCAAGAGATTTCGACCGCCGGCGGGGGCGGTCGCAGTTGTCACCTATGAGAACTCCGCACTTGGAGGGCAGCGATCAGTCGTTCCGTGCGCTTGTGGTTCACGGCCGGTATACTCCATCCGAAGTCACACCATTTTCGACTTCGTCGCTATGAAGATCGTGTTGAGCCGTAAGGGATTCGACTCCAGCAACGGTGGAGTTCCAAGCCCCGTCTTGAGCGATGGCACGGCCCTGTCTCTGCCTATACCTGCGCGCGAAGGTCCGAAGCGGTTCCGCGACGTTCGGTGGCGCGGCGGCTCACTCGGGCCTCTCGTCGAGGATCTCACCGGCGGCCGCGTTCCGGCCGAGTATCGCTGTCACCTGGACCCAGATCTTCAGATAAGCGCCCTGTCCCGGCGACCCGGGTGGCGGCCTGCATTCGGTCAGCATCGAGTGGCGCAGCGACACTTGGAGGGCCAAGGCGTCGGCCGAGGCGACCTGTTCCTATTCTTCGGTTTGTTCCGAGCGGCCGAGCAAGCCTCGGGCGGCACATGGCAATTCGTGCGGAACGCACGGTCGGTGCACAGGCTGTTCGGTTGGCTCCAGGTGGCCGAGGTCGTCAGAGTTGGTGCCGACACCGTAGGCGCTCGTGCGGTCCGTCCTTGGTTGTCTGACCACCCGCACGTCAATGGAGACTCGTGGACCGCGACCAACACGGTATACACTGCCACCCGGGCACTCAGTATCGGTGGACGGGAATCTCGTGCGCGCGGCGGGGGCATATTCTCACGCGCTGAACGTCGGCTCAGGCTAACCGCACCCGAGGCGCGCGGCTGCTCGTACTGGCGACTGCCTGGCTGGTTCCTGCCCAGCGATGGACCTCCGACGCTCAGCTATCACGGCAAGAAGACGTGGCAGCGCGACGGACCGTGGGCGTACGTCGAGAGTGCTCGCCCTGGCCAGGAGTTCGTGTTCAATGCCGACGGCATACCGGAGGCCGACGCTTGGCTGCACGCGTTGTTCGACGGCAGATGAGGCGCAGATCGTGCATGGACAGCGCGCGAGGACGATGCGACTGTTTGCGTACAAGATGACTCATGACAGCGGATTCGCTCCGAATCCGTTCTGGGGTTTCCTGACGCTCGCGACTTGCAAGCCGGGGATCCGCAGGAGCAAGTGCGAAGGCGACTGGATTGCCGGGTTCACTTCCAAGGCTCTCTGCGGTCACCCTCCTGGCGAGGAGAGACTCGTCTTCTTGATGCAGGTCGACGAGAAAGTCGCCTTGGCGGACTACTTCCGTGACGGTCGGTTCCAGTCCAGAATCCCTCGCAACGATCCGGTGGCGAACGTGGACAGGTGCGGAGACAACATTTACAGACCCCTTGTTCCGAACGCAATCGAAACGCATGAATTCGAGCAGCTGCCCAAGGGCTATCACGGACCCAGTCAGAAGGGCCGTGATCTAGGAGGGAAGTATGCCTTGGTCGCGACGCGTTTCGCCTACTTCGGGGCCGAGGCCCTGCGAATCCCTAGCAACTTGCGCCCCGACGTCCCACGCGGTCAATCCAGCCACGGGATACGGACGCATGATTCGGAGAGGGCCAAGCGCTTCATCGACTACGTCTTCGGTGTTGCCAGAGCCCCTGTGATGGCCCGCCCTCATCAGTGGCCTCGCGCGGACGCTAGCTGGCACATGCATGATGCCGATGTTCACGATCTGGAGAACGCCCGAGTTGAGGAGGCCTCGCACAGATCCGGAGGGCGCTCCAGGTCTAGCGGACGACGCCCGCGCTCTCGCCGAACATGCTAGACGGGAGTCTCAGCGGTCTGTCTTGCCGACCTCAGCCTATCTGATATTGAGCCTTCAGACTTCTCGGGAGCGGGACTGAGTGCTCGATCGCTGATATCGTGTTCTTGCTTGGGCTGGACTGCCCACGTCCGCTGAGGTTGGTGAGGCGCCAGCGCCGTCTGTGCCTTGGCCGGACTCGGAGTCATCCGCTAGTCCGTTGGGCGCATGTCGGTCCAAACGTTTCCTGAACAGTCATGCGCCAAATCGTCCCATTCGCGGTGTGTTCTGAGAGGCCTGCGATCGCCGCTGCAATCGCGACAGCTGTCATTTGCGGGTGCTTGGCGGCGCCTCTCCTGACCGCTGCGCCGGCTACCATCTCGAATCCGGACCGACACTCCGACTGGCCGTCTGCCGGCTTTGCGCCGAACGGCGATCTCTGGGTAGCCTGGACCGAGTATGACGGCTCGGGATCCGACGAGATTAGGGTCCGCCGCCGGTCAGGTGATGGGTGGGGGGAGCCAATGACTGTTAGTCCCGGACCGGGAGACTACCTCCAGACCGGGCTGGCTATCCGTCCTGACGGACAAGTGTGGGTCGCGTGGGCGGCTCAGGTCGGTGGAAACTTCGACTTGTATGCGCGGGCGTGCCGGGCGGGTCGGTGGACGGCCGTGGAGCGCCTGACCTCAGATCCCCAATCCGACATTCACCCTCGCTTGCTAGCCGATGCAAGGGGGAACCTGTTTCTGGTCTGGCAGTCCTTCCGGTCCGGAGATTCGAACATCTACCTTAAGACCCACGATGGTACGCGGTGGTCTCAGACCGTGCCCATCACTTCGCACGAGGCTAATGACTGGCGGCCGGACGCCGCCCTGGATGCCGAGGGTCGCCTCTTCATCGCTTACGACACCTACCGGCACGGCGACTACGACGTCTATCTCAGGATCCTGAGCGCCGGCCTCCTGTCTCGCGAATACCCGATCACCGACTCGCCACGGTTTGAAGCCCGGGCGTCAGTCGCCGTGGACGGAGAGGGCCGCGCTTGGATCGCATGGGATGACCAAGGTCCGGGCTGGGGTCTGGACCAGCCCGTCTGGTCGAGGGAGGCTAGGCGGGGAGATTGGGGGCCGCCCGCTCCTTGGAGCATTGATGGGTCGGTCGGCCAATTGGTCAGCATCCGCTACACGCAGAGAATCGGTGTCGCGGTGTTCGCGGGCGGGCAGAGGTGGGCCCCTGCCGGTGATCTTGAAGATTCCATGGATCCGCAGTTCGCCCTGTCTTACGAGGTCCCGCAGATGACTATCGACGCGGGCGGGTCTCCGCGTCTGTTCCTCCGCCGCTGGGTGCCCCGCGACGACGGCGGCAGCATGAAGGAACGCCCGGCGGCTTGGAACATTCACTCCACTGTCTACAGCGGGGATCGCTGGACGGCACCGAAACGGGTCGAGCAGAGTTCCGGCAGCAATGACCAGCGCCTCGCTCCGGCCCGGGATCCTCATGGACAGGTGTGGATCGCCTATCCGTCCGACGACCGCTGGCAGCCAAGCCGGCCAGTCGTTCCACACAACCGTCGCTCCCTTGGAAAGATCCGGGTCGCGGCCGTTGGCGCGTCGGAGCCGATCCAGCAGCGCTTGGTGCTCGCGGATCCCGTTACTGACGGACGACCCTACGAGAGGACGGCCTGGCCTGATCGGCGCAAGTCTGTGGCCGCCGGGACGAAGCGCTACCAGTTGTATTGGGGAGATCTTCACCGCCACACAGAGATCAGCGCTGATGGAGGATTCGACGGGACCCTTTGGGACATGTACCGCTATGCCTTGGACGCCGCCGAGCTCGACTTCATCGCCAGTACGGACCACTACTACGGGGCTAACGGGCTCAAGGACGATCCCAATGATCGAGGGTACGACTGGTGGCGCACGCAGAAGCTCGCCGACGCCTTCTACGTCAGAGGCCGTCTTGCGCCACTGTTCGGGTACGAACGGTCAATCCGCTGGCCGTACGGCCACCGCAATATCATCCACCTGGAGCGCGGAGCTCCTGCGCTAAACCGCACGATCGACCGGAATCGCGAGAGCGAGGATTTCCCAAGGGAGCCAGAAGAGCTGCGCCTGTGGGAGCGCCTACGAGGACAGCAAGTGGTGAGCATCCCACACACGACAGCTGCCGGGGGCGGGACCAACTTCGCCTTCAATGATCCAGCTCTGGAGCCACTGCTGGAGATCTACCAAGGTTGCCGGCTGAGTTACGAGGCCTTCGGGGCACCGCGGGCCGGCTCGTCGGAACGGTACGCAGCCGGGTTCGCCCAGAGTGCTCTCGCCAAGGGATACAAGATCGGCTTCATCGCATCTTCCGACCACCGCTCGACCCACATCTCCTATGCAGCGGTCTACGCGGAGGAGCCGACCCGCGAGGCGATCTTCCGCGCGCTCCAGCAGCGCCACGCCTATGCCGCCACAGACAACATTGTGGTTGATGTGAGGGTCGAGGATGCCATCATGGGCGACTCCGTCACGACGCGAGAGACTCCGGCGGTCCAGGTGGCCGTGCGCGGAACGGGTCCGATCCACAAGATCCAGATCATCAAGGACAATGAGCACGTATATGAAGCCGGTCCCTCGGACCGGACGGTGTCCTTCGTCTACAAGGACAGGGATGCGCAGCCCGGCGAGAGCTATTACTACGTCCGGATCCAGCAGGAAGACGGGCAGATGGCCTGGGCATCGCCGATCTGGGTGAATTACAGGCCGGAGTGAGGGGCCGCGCTGCCTCGCAGCGACCGTTCCAAATCCCAGCAGACTCTTGGATGGGGGGATTGAGATCAAGGCGGCGAGGGGGCATGCTACCGGAATGTGTCGGGGGGTACAAGCTGCAGGCGGGCAAGTTGCGCAAGGATCAGGACGAGAGGGCGCAGCACGCCATCAACAAGCGCCGGGCTGGAAGTGTACAGCTTCTGGTCGGAATTCATGGCCAGCGACGTCTAGCTTACGAACTGCAAGGTCGTCGAAGCACGGATTCCGCCGGATAGCATTGGGTATTCTATAAATCTTGCTTGTAAGGCTAATTGGATCGGTTGTTATTCGTGTTTTCCATTCTTTCTTCAGTGTGATCCTGCGCTTCGCAAACACCCGTCTCCTTGTTCCGCTTGAAGCAGTCGATGGGTACGGGTAGTCCCATTTTGCACCGTAACGAAACTAGGCCTGGGCCAGGTCAAATCTCCGCGTAGTTGCTTGGCATTGGCTCCGGGTTGCCTCGCCATTCTACGGACTTCCAGACGACCGGACGATCCTGAGCGCCTGTTCGATCTCCTCATCGTCCGGGTGGAGTTCGAGGGCTTTGGAGAGCTGCTCTGCAGCATTGCCGTAGTCGCCGGAATGGCCGTAGACCAAACCGAAGTTCTTGTGAATCTGCCCTCTCGCGGGACAGTTCCCGCAGGCTTCGAGTGCTTGGCGGAACAAGTCGAATGCGCGGTCCCACCGCTTCTTGTCTGCCTCTGCCAAGGCGAAGTTCCATAGAGTCCCGGCCCTGTCGGTGACCTGCTCCTCGGCCTTGAGCGTTGCGAACTGCTGCACGTATTCCCGAGCCCTCGATGGATCGACTTCCTGCAGGGCCTGCGCGAGATTGTAGAGCGCCTCCTTATGACGGGGATCCAGAGAGAGCACCTTCTCCCAATGGGGGATTGCCTCCAGAGGGAGCCCAGCCTGGGCAACCGCCAAGCCCAAATCATAGTAGACAAGGGGATTGCCGGGGTCTAGCTCGACCGCCCGCCGAAGCAGGTCGACAGCACTGTCGTCGTTTCCGGATGCCCGCTCGATCAAAGCCAGCAGTTGCACCGCCGGTGCATGCTGGTCGTTGAGCTCAATTGCCCGGTCGAGGGATTCGCGTGCGTCGGAAGTTCGACCAAGGTCGTGCAACGCGCGCCCCCGGTTGTAGTGGGTCTCGAAGGAATCCGGCGCAAGGCGGACGGCCGCGGCGAATTCCGCCAAGGCTTCCTCAGTCCTGCCCGCTTCCGCCAAGGCGATGCCGAGATTGAGACGAGCGTCGGCCGACGAAGGAAGCTCCTGGAGGATCCTCTCGAAATGCGGAATCGCCTCTTGGGGCCGGTCCAGCTTGGTCAGAACCATCCCCAGCCCCTGCCTCGCGGCGATGTGGTCAGGAGCCAAACGGACCGCTTCCGAGATGCTCCGCAGGGCGTCTTCGAACTGCCCCTTCTCAGCCAGTTTGAGACCGAGATTGAGGTGCGCTTCCGCGTAGTCCGGCCGGATTTCAGTCGCCTTTCGGAACATGGCCTGAGCCGAGTTGCCCTGCCCGAGCGCTTCGTAAGCGACTCCGAGGTTCGCGTGCGCCTCGGCGTGGTTCGGATGCAGGCGGATCACCTGCTGATAGAGGTCCTTGGCCTGCTCCGCGTCCCCTGTGCTCATGTGCCGCGCCGCCTGCCGCATCAGGACAGAGAGCCGGGCCAGCTGCTGGGCTCGCTCTCTGAGCTGCTGGAACGCTGCCAACTCGGCATTGCCGGCGTCGGAATCGCCGAGCTTCAGCAGGAGCTTCGCGAGCCGGTACCGGATGTCCGGATTCTCCGGCTCGAGGTCCGCGGCCTTTCGCAGGTACGCTGCCGCTTCCTGATTCGCGCCTGACTGCTCCAGAACGGTCCCCAAATTGAATAGTGCGTCGACGTGGCCTGGATCAATCTCAACGGCCCGCCGCAGTTCCTTCTCGGCCTCAGCCGGCCGGTCGAGCCGGCGCAGGGCCAGCCCCCGCACATAGTGGCCCTCGAAACCCTGAAGCCGGATGCCGACGAGGTTGGCGTAGCGGTCGATCTCGGAGAGCCCTGCCGCGTACTGGTGGCTCTGGACCAGCACCTTGGCCAGCGTGAGGCGTGCTTCGGCGTGGTGGGGTTCCAATTCGAGGCCAGCTCGAAGTGCGCGGGCGGCCTCGTCATGCCGTCCCAGTTCTCCGAGCAACGAGCCAAGGTTGAACCGGATAACGGGATTCCTTGGGAATTCGCGAACTGCCCGCTCAAGGATCGCGAGGGCTTCGCCCTGATCGCCGACTTGCCGGAACTGCTGCGCTTCGGAAAGCGCAGCCTCCGGAGACTGAGCGACCAAGGCGTGGATCAACAGCCCGCCAACGGCCGCCGCCAGGAACTGAGATAACCGTGGCATGCCCCAACCAAGTGACCGATCTTCCGCCCGAGATCCAGAAAGCGGACCCATCGACGCGGAATGCTCGGCAACTGCTGCCCTGTAGCTTACGAAGAATCGGAAACCGCCGCCAGGGTCTCCTCACCGGAGACCCTGGCGGCCATGCCGACGGCCTTAGGGACTGCCCTGTCGGGAGACCGCCGCAATCAGAAGTAGATCTTCAAGCCCATCTGGATCTGGCGCGCGCGGTTCGCAGTGCCCAGCACCCGGCCGAAGTTCCTGTGAGAGCGGTTGCCGTTTGGCGCAGCATACTGCGGAGTATTGAAGCCGTTGAAGAATTCGACCCTGTATTCGACTCGGAGTGACTCCTGGACCTCAATGACCTTGAAGAACGAGAAATCGATGTTGTTGATCCCATCTGCACGCAGGATGTGTCGGCCCGCGTTTCCAAACGTCCCGGTCTGGGGGACGGCAAACGCGGATGTGTTGATCCACGCAGCGGGCGTCGGATTCGAAAGGACCGGATTCCCGACCAAGTCCGGCCTGTACCGTCCATTGGCCATTCCAGTCCCGGCGATGTCGCCGTTGACAAGCAGCGAGTAGGGCTGTCCGGATGTGAACAGGGCCAGCCCGTTGAACCGCCAGCCGCCGAGAACCGCTTGGGCAACGGGATTCTCGAATCTGAGCGGGATCTCGTAGACCCAGTTGAAATTGAGATTGTGGGTCAGGTCGATCGCGGACACACTACGGTCGATGTTGAAGTTGTAGGGATTCTGCTGCGAGCAACCCTCGCGAAACCAGCCCGTGCATCCGATATCGATCGTCTTGGACCACGTGTAGTTGACCATGAAGGACAGGCCTTTCGAAAAGCGGCGGTTGTACTGCGTCTGCAAGGCGTGATAGTTGCTCCGTCCCCATGAAGTCTGGTAGTTGTTGGGCCGGAAGAGCGGGAACGGTGAGCGCTGGCGGGCCTCGGACCGCCTCCCGGGCGTGAGCGCCACGTTGTAGTAGGTACCGAGGGGAAGCCTCCGGCTGCCAGACCCCACGTAGTTCACCTCGAGAACGGTCGCCTCGTCGAGCTGCCGCTGGATGCCAAAGTTCCACTGCATCGAATAGCCGTTCTTCATCCGCGGGTCGGAATACCACGCTCCCTGGTTGTACGGCGTCGCAGTCGGAAGAATGCCCGTCGGGGCTGGATTCTTTGCTGACACGTTCGGCAAGGAATCGGCCGGGTTCGTGCCATTCGCCAGCTTGCGACCGACGTCTGGCCATGTATGGCCGAGATTCTGGGTGTTCTGGGTTATGCCGGCAAAATTATCAAAGTAGATCCCGCTCGATAAGCGGATTGCGGTGTTCTCATCGAGTCGGTAGGCGAAACCGAAACGGGGCTGCCAGCTGAGCGGCCACGGTTCTTGGACGTACCCGGTCGGCGCTATCTGAACCCGATCCGGGAGTGCCCCACCAGGATCCGGGAGGCAGGGCGCGACACGTTTGGCCTCGCACGTTGGAGGTGCAGCGGTGATCCAGAAGATGCCCTCGTTGTAGTCGATGTTTCCGAATTCGACCGTATTTTCTTCCACGTTGCCGAACTGAGGTAGCACGGTGTGGTCCATGCGCAGTCCAAAGTTGATTGTCAGCTTCTGCGTGGCCTTCCACTGGTCCTGGGCGAAGAACGAATACAGCGCCCCTCCGCGGGCACGTTTGTGGAAGTCGCGTCGTGACCAAGCATTCGGGACATTCAGCAGGAATGACGCCAGCGGGTGCCCTGTGCTGCCCGGGCTGCCTGGGCTGGCCGTGCCGACCGTGGTGAAGTTGTTGCTGTGATCGTTGGTCGTGCCGAAGTGGCCGACGATGTTGTACTCGCCTCCGAATTTCAAGGTGTGGGACCCCGAAATCTTGGTGTAAGTGCCCTTGTACTGCCATGTGTCGCTCGTGCGGGTGAATCCAGTCCGCTCGCCGCCCCCGAAGTGTTGGGCGACACTGACATTAGGAACGAATGTCTGGCCGCTGCGGAAGCCGCCGGCATAATCCGGATTCCAGCCCACGGTGGAAATGAACCCGTCCGGAAGACTCGTAAAAGAGTTGCCGGTATCGCGCTTGACATCCGTCCGGGCGAAGGACAGTTGCAGGATGCTGGTCGGGTCGAACGTATGGACCCAGTTCGCGGCGACGTTGAGGTTGTCGATGTCGATGAAGCTCGTGAAGCCCTGCCGGCCGGCCGTACCCGTCCGTTTGTTGGTCTGCGCACTCCACCGAACGTACGCCATGTCCGCGTCGCTGAAGCGGTGATCCACCCGTGCGGAGTACTCGTACTGGTCGAGCTTCGTGCCGGTCGTGTCCCTCTGGTTGAGGTTGCCCAAGTCCGTACCGAGGTCGATCGGCAATGGGACGGTCTGCTCGAGGTAATACGTGAAACCCGGGTCCAGTCGGCTCTGCGGGATCACATTGCCTGGGAACGGATCTCGGACTGCACTGCCGTCGGGTGCGATTCGGGTGGAATATGGGTCGAAAATCTGGCGATTCGAGTCGCTAATGTCGCCCATCCGATTCGCCGCGGTCGGCGAGCGGTAGTTCCGATTCGCCGGGGCGCGATTGGTGAACCCTTGGAAGGCGCCGTAGTAGAAAGTCTTGTTCTTGACGATCGGACCACCGATCGTCGCACCGAACATGTTCTGAGCGAGTGCCGCCTTGTCCCTAAGGAACGTGTTGCGGGCATCAAGATTGTCGTTCCGAAGAAACTCCCACAAGCTACCGTGCGTTGCGTTGGTACCCGCTTTGGTCACCACGTTTACAACACCGCCGGTGACGCCGCCGAACTCGGCGAGGTCGTTGTGCGACTGGACCTTGAACTCCTGGATCGCGTCGATGATCGGTGGCACCGCGTACGTGCTCGTCATCGTGCCTTGGTTGTTCACGCCATCGGTCAGGAATAGGTTGTTGCGGTTGTTCTGGCCGTTTATCGAAGGGAAGCTGAACGTGCCCACCGACGTGCTGCCAAAGCCGCCCCTACTCTGCGCGACGTTCACGGGTGAGGCGCCGGGAGTGAGCATCAGCAACTGAGTGAAATTCCGGCCGTTGAGGGGCAGGTCAATGACCTGCTGTTCGGTCATGGCGGTCCCGAGCTCAGATGAGGAGGACTGGACTTGAGCGCCCACGGCCTCGACGGTGACCGACTCGGTCACCGCGCCGACCTCGAGCACAATGTCAAACGTCGCGGTCTGGTTTACCACGAGTACGAACGGCTCGATAGCCGAGGTGCGGAACCCCTCGGCCGATGCTTCGATTGTGTAGTAGCCCGGTGGGATGTTGACGAAGCCGTAGTTTCCCACCGCGTTCGACTCAGACTGGCGTTCGATACCCGTCTCGA
>JAJDWM010000502.1 GCA_022825595.1 Bryobacterales bacterium
GACACCCGAGGGGCAGTAGGCAGAGTAGGAGTTCAAAATCAGCACCTCGTGATGCCGTAGTAGAAGTTAATGGCTTGGGCCAAGGATCCAGAGGTTGTCACCAATGAGATTACGATCGTGGCGTATTCTTGCATGAAGTCCCTGAGGTGACCACCGTCGTTAGATGAATGAGGGAGAACGACCCCTGAGCACTATGTGAGATTCCTTCTCAAGTATGCCAACCCACACTTCAAGCCGATCGTGCCCACCAGCGTGGATGAAGAAGAGCCGTAGGCAATTGCAGAACTGACCAAAGTACACAGGAGGCTGAGGCATGGTTCCAGAGCAGCTCGAGCCAAGCGTAGAACTGCTCCGCAAGGAGTACGTTCTCGTTCAGGCCTGGAAGAAGACCGCGTCCTACATTCGTTACCACAACTGGTTCTCCGACACGCTTGCTCTCGACCAAGCAGCCGTGAACCTACCAACGTTTCTCGGAAACCTCAGAGAGCGTCTACAGTCTTCGGAGAGCTGGCAGAACGATCCCCTACGAATTGTTCCGGCACCCAAGAGCCAATGCTGGAGAGTACGAGAAGGTGGGTGGGAGCCGGTCAAAGAGGGAGCGACTTCGGTAAAGCTTCGACCACTCGCCCATGTCAGTCTGGCTGACCAGGTGGTAGCGACTGCGCTGATGCTCTGCCTCGCCGACCGGGTCGAGACGCTGCAAGAGGATCCGCGACAGCAGGTAAGGGCTCAACAGGCGAGAAAACGGGTGGTCTCCTACGGCAACCGACTGTTCTGCGACGCAATGGGTGGAGAACTGCGCCATCGGTGGGGATCCGCCAAGCTTTACCGTGCGTACTACCAGGACTACCGCGCATTTCTCTCCCGACCGAAAGTCGTGGCCGAGTCAATTCCGACAGCCGAGGGAAAACATGTCTACGTCGTCCATGCGGACCTTCAGCAATTCTACGACCGTGTGCGCCCGAACAATCTTGTCGAAGCCATCAACCGGGTCCGCCACGACGGAGATGACCCGACGTACTTCTCTCTGGCGGCATCTGTGCTCGATTGGGGTTGGCATCCGAGCGACGAAGAAGATGTCCAGCTCTACGCAGAGCAGACGGAACTGGAAGATTTCACACGGGTAGCTCTGCCACAGGGCCTCATCGCCTCTGGTTTCTTCGCGAATGTTGTGCTCCTTTCATTCGATGAGGCTTTACGCATGGCGATCGGGACCGAAATCGCTCCAGGGATCCAGTTGGCGGATGCGTGCCGGTACGTTGACGACTTGCGGCTCCTCGTCGCGGTTGGCCCAAACTCGGACTACTCGTCGAATGACCTTGAGGAGACCGTCTCCTGTTGGCTAAGTCAGGTCCTGGAAGAAAATGCACCAAGCCTCGGGCTCTCCTCCGAGAAGACCCAGATTGCACCGCTCGGAGGCGATGACAGACCCTTGGTACGGCAGAGTGCCAAGATGAACCGCATCCAGTCGGCGGTGTCGGGAGGGTTCGACGCATTAGGGGGTGAGGAGATCCTCGATGCCATCCAAGGCCTGATGCGCGCACAGGAAGCCCTGAATGTGGGGGATGACAGCGGCTGGCGATTGTCACCGGTCCCAGACGTGCGAGACGACACAGTCGCCAGATTCGGTGCTGCCCGATTTCGAACCACGTTCCGTTCCATCAGACCGCTGCTCCAAGACGAGGTCGAGCCGGAGGAGACAGGGGGTGGTGGGGACGAGGCCCGGCCCGGCGTTCGAATTCGCGCGGCGCGTACACGGGGCGAGTTGGATGAGGATGCCCGAGCATTTGCGCTGGGACTGATCAAACGCTGGATCGAAGACCCGTCGAACGTCCGCCTACTCCGGATTGGACTTGATCTATGGCCGGATGTACAAGTGTTGCGCGAAGTCATCTCGCTGCTCCGTCCGTTCACGGAGCGAGGATCCCCTCGAAAGGGTACAAAGCAAGTCGCCTGGTACTGTCTCGCTGAAATTCTGCGCGCGGGAGCCACAGAGACAGGCCTCGTGCCGGATACCGAATCGCTCCCATCGGGAATTGACCTCGCATCCTACCGGGATGAACTTCTCGGGGAGGCCATTCGCCTTGTGGCCTTGCCCGGGCAGACGATTCCCTGGTACCTCAGGCAGCAGGCGCTGCTGTTTCTTGCTGCCTGCGATCCCGCCGGAGCACCTGTCGTACGCATGGGGACTAAGCCAGAGATTCGTCATTACCTGAAGCTCATCCGATTCCTGCGTGGTGAAGGGGAACACCTACGAAGTTCAGACTTCGCAACACTCGCGGTTCTCGCCAGACGTGGGTTCGTAGATCGAGTGCGGGCCGTCAATCTGACGCGGCCCGGCCTCAATCCATCACGGAGACGCCAGTTAGCTCAGAGGGACCCGTCGTTTCTTCTTGAACTCATCGACACCGAGACCAATGCTCACGGCTCCCGCGACCTTCCGACGCGTATTCGTGAAGACCTTTGCCTGGGTTTGGAAAGTTCTGGCGGCGAACACGATACGCTGGCCACGACAGTCCTAAATTCGCACCCGAGCAGTTTTCTGCGCAACGAGCTTTCCCTTCTGCGCTTCGCGAAGGCTTTCCTCGAAACATGGGAGCAGCAGGAGTGTCCACCTGAGGTGATCACGCCAGGACAGGTCACATTGAGTATTGTTGAGGATAATGATGTCGCTGACGTAGCAAACCTACAGATCCTGGGGAGGCGGGCCGACACTTCGGGTTCTCTGTACGAGGTACCTGCATGGTGCCTGGACGGTGAGCAATGGCGTTTCCAGCTCGGTTTTCTGTTGCGGTTCATCTTGTCGGGACAGCCGGACTTCACGCGTCCCGTCCGCAGGGCAAATTGGAAAGAGAGTGAGTCTTCGTATCGCCCTGCCGAAGCCCACTGGTACCAGCGGATGTACGGCCTATATTCCGGGCAACCGGCCTTTGGACACGACTGGCTTCCGATCACGGAGTGGGTTGAAGACTTCCTACTGGGCCTTCTACGTTGGCCGGGGTGCCGTACTCTGGACCGGTTCGGTTGGTTTGAGCAAGGCATCCAAGGGACGAAGACACTGATTGGCCTGAGGATCGATATTCTGGAGAAGACACGCGGTAGGGCTACTCGCGAACTAATCCTGCCGCTGCGGGCCAAGAGACCAACTGCAACCAACACGAAGAGGCCGTTTCGCGCCTGCGTGGTCCAGACAGCGATCCCGGCAGCCGGCAACTTCCAGCCCACGGACTTGACACTCAACGAGCCCACAATCCGGCGAAGGCACCGCAATCACCTATCGGCGGCGCTCGCGTCAGTGGAACGTATGTTGGCGTTGAGAGAGACACACAAGGCGAAGGAAGGGCGTCTTGACTGGCTGATTCTGCCCGAGCTTGCCGTCCATCCACAGGACATTCGTACGCATCTGGTCCCTTTCGCACGGACTCACAGGACGATGATCCTCGCCGGACTGACCTACGAAGAAATTCTAGGGGAGCAACCGCTCGTCAACTCAGCTCTATGGGTCATCCCGGAGTGGTCGGCCGCTTACGGGCTGCAGATCAAGACTCGACGTCAGGGAAAGAAGCATCTTGCCCCGGATGAGCAAGCGTTCAACGATGATGGTACACACCGTCTGCAGAGCTTTCGGCCCTGTCAGTGGTTAATTGGCTATCCATGGTCCGATGAGATCGATGGTCGGCCAGTCTGGCTGACGGCGGCCGTCTGCTATGACGCTACGGACCTCGGCCTTGTTGCGGATCTCAGGGATAAGTCGGACATCCTGGCGATCCCGGCCCTTAACAAAGATGTCAAGACATTCGACCAGATGGCCTTGGCACTGCACTACCACATGTTCCAGTTTGTGGTCGTCGCCAACAACGGGCAGTACGGTGGGAGCAACGCCTACTGGCCCCAGAGCGATGCTCACATCAGGCAAGTCTTCCATACCCATGGGCAGCCGCAGACGGCGATCGCGTTCTTCGAAATCGACGACATTGACTCGTACCTAAAACGCAATGATGTGTCGGGAGACAATGCCTCCAACTGGAAGTATCCTCCCGCAGGCCTGAACATGGCATTGCCGTGAGGATGGCCGCGACAGGCTTCGCTACCGGTGCCTGCCACCGTCCGCGTTTCCTATCAGAACAAAGGCTGCGTTGTAGTGGTACGAGATTGTGCCCGGTTAGACAGTCTCGAGTTGTAGTGCGGGAACCTCGATCTCTACTATGCGGAACGTGGTCGAGATTGTCGCTGGGGCGTCTCCGTATTCCGCCAGTGACTCCTTGTCAGCCTTGGCGAGTGCTTCGCTGTGATACGCAATGGCATCATCAATGGACATCATCGGCTCCGGTACGGGATCGCCGTCTTCGATCAAGAACTCGATGTGGACAGTAAGTGCTTCGCGGATCATCGCCAGCATCTCATCCCAGGTCTTGGCAGTGCTGATGCAACCCGGCACTTCCGGCGCATAGGCAGCATAGTTGTTGGGGGTTTGCTCAATGACGACTGCGTAGGTCAACTTCATCGTGTGTTCCTTCTGAGACCAGCCTGTCTCTGAATGTTGAGCCACGTACCCTTGGGTACCTCATCTCCCGGTTTGCCCGGAATGGTTACCTTACCCGGCTTCTCGTGGTGGCGAAACTGGCGGTGGCTGCCCCGAGTTCGCACATGGTACCAGCCATCGCGCTCCACGATGCGGATCGCCTCTCTCACCTTCGGCATGGCTCACGCAGTTTGATTTGTGCGACCCCGGAGGTTACTGAGCATGCCATCAACCTCCCACGACATCCGACAGCAGGTTCGCGATCTCCTGCTCAAGTACTTGCAGGTCCGCCTTGATCTCCTTGAGTGGGCGCGGAGGCTCGTACACGTAAAAATGGCGGTTGAGTGGAATCTCATAGCCGATCTTCGTCTTGCTGTCATTCACCCAAGCATCGGGGAAGTGCGGTAACACCTCACGCTCCATGTAGGCATCGATGTCCTCATCAAGCGGCACGGATTCAGTGTCGCGCAGTTCGGTGTCCGGCTCCGGGTTACCGCGGCGGTCACAGCATACCTTGGCCTCTGGGTCGCGCTCTCCGAGTGCCGCCAGTACTGCCTTGCGCTCTGGTGCCTTCAGCTTCAAGCCAGCGGCTGCTTCGACACCGCGCAAGACTTCGACAAACGCCTCGCGGTCGCGTACGACCTCTCCGCCCACCTGGTCCGCGAGCGACTGCAGCAGGCTGCGTATTGTTTCCTGACGCACTTGGCCCTCGGCGACCTCGGTATCGCGCGCCGGACCGGCATGCTTCCTGCTCTTTACAAGGTTCTGGAACGCGCGCTGATCCTCGATGCGCGCGTTCCTTTCCTTGGTCGCGGCAAAGTTGAGGCGTAGCGGCCGCTCGACAGTGATCTTGCGATAGCCGAAGTCCTCGTTGACGAACACCTTGCTCACCACGCATGGCCGCGTGCGCGATTCGTGCGTAACCGGATCCTCGTCGGTGATCGGGCGCGTCTCACCATCCTCAAAGTTGCCGTGAATGCGGGTGAGGTCATCGATCTGCGCGAGCGACAGTTCGTTGCGCTTGTTGCCGAGGCTCTTGCGCATCTTCACAAAGAACTGCCGGCCGTCGACAAGCTGCACCTTGCCCTGCCGCCGCGGCTCCTTGCGGTTGGTCAACACCCAGATGTAGGTCGAGATGCCGGTGTTATAGAAGAGCTGATCGGGTAGTGCCACGATCGCCTCAAGCCAGTCGTTCTCGATGATCCACTGGCGAATGTTGCTCTCGCCACTGCCGGCATCGCCGGTGAACAGCGGCGAGCCGTTGAAGACGATGGCGATGCGGCTGCCACCCGTGCCATCCTCGGCAATGGGCTGCATCTTCGACAGCATGTGCTGAAGGAACAACAGCGAGCCATCGTTGATCCTCGGCAGCCCCGCGCCGAAACGCCCCCCAAAGCCAAGAGTGTCGTGCTCCTGCTTGATGTACTGCTGCTGCTGCTTCCACTCCACACCAAACGGTGGATTGGCAAGCATGTAGTCGAATGTCGAGGGCCGCCCGGAACCACTTCCCCGCGCGTAGCCATCCTGCGAAAAGCTATCTCCGAGGATGATGTTGTCGGCATTCTCGCCCTTGATCAGCATGTCCGACTTGCAAACCGCCCAGGATTCGTCGTTGTGGTCCTGTCCGAAGAGGATCGGATTCGCCTCACGGTTGTGCTCGCGGAGATAGTCCTCGGCGACCGACAGCATCCCGCCGGTTCCACACGCGGGGTCGTAGATCGTCTTCACAACATGGCTTTTGCTGAGGTCGGGCTCGGGCGAGAGCAGGAGGCTGACCATCAGGCGGATCACTTCGCGCGGGGTGAAGTGCTCCCCGGCCTCCTCGTTCGCCTGCTCGGCCCCGATGCGAATGAGCTCCTCGAATACGTACCCCATCTGCACGTTGTCGACGCGCTCGGGTGACAGGTCCAGGCTGGAGAATCTCTGAATCACCTGGAACAGCAGATTCTTCTCGTCCATACGCGCCACTTGTTCGCTGAAGGCGAATCGGTCCATGATCTCCCAGACGTTGTCGGAGAAATCGCGGATGTAGGCGTTGAGGTTCTGGGCGATCTGGTTGGGGTCGTCGAGCAGCCGGTTGAAGTCCAGCCTCGATGTGTTGTAGAACGACAGTCCAGCGGCCTGTTCCAGTAGTTGTTGTCGCACATTCGTGCTGTTGCCGATGTACCTTGCGTTGGCAGCGAGCACGACCTCCTTTGTCCCGGCGAGCACGCAGTCAAAGCGTCGGAGCACGGTGAGAGGAAGGATGACCTTGCGGTACTCGTTGCGCTTGTAGGGGCCGCGCAGCAGGTTGCAAATCCCCCAGATGAAGTTCGCCAGCTCGGTGTGCGTTCGCGTGTTCATACACCTCTCACTTGGTCACCCACAGGGTGAAGCATACCGCTATCCCCGCCGATGGAGCAGTCCACCTGCGATAATGGGCACGTGTCAGTCCGACACAGCAGGACCAACGGAAGAGGAGTGATACCGCCTCGTTCAGCGTTGCAGGTACCCATGGCCTGCGAGGTTAAAGCTGGCCGTGCTCATGCCCCAAGAAAACAGTATCGTGTTTGTCGAACCTCCAAACCATGCAACTGAGGGGCCTCTGCCTTCGTGGGACAGGCCACCAAGCGTCCCTCCGCCCGTCATACCCTCCCCAACCGAGTTCCCGTTCCATAAAATCACATGGGAGGAGTTCGAACGCCTCTGCCAGGACATAGCGTTAGTTCACGGATTCACCAATGTCCATCGGTATGGCACACATGGACAGGCCCAAGACGGAGTCGACTTTACCGGGGATTCCCTTGAAGGAGAGCGAACAGCCTTCCAAGTGAGACAGAAGAAGGAGTTAACTGCAAGAGAGTTGAAAACAGCCGTACGGGACTACGCCAAAGGCGTGATTGCTGATCGTACTGATGCATTCGTTGTTTGCATGTCGATTGAAGCAAACGATCGGAAACTCCAAGACAAGCTCTATGAGCTGAACCAGCGGAACTCATTCCCGATCAGGCTTTGGGACGCTGTGGAGCTCACACATCGGCTCCGTGACCAGGAAAACCTCGTTCGCAAGTTCTTCGGTGCCTACTGGGCAGAGGTCTACTTCAGCACGTCTTCAAGACACAGTCGTCACCAAGATACCAAGGTGTTGCTCATCGGTCCGGTTCAGGCACTCGGACTCACAACGAAGGTTGAAGAAGCCGATCGCCTTGCACAGACCTCACCGGCGGAAGCCGCAGAGATCTATGGAGCCGTCGCGGATGAATTGAGGGAACGCTTTCCCGGGTACGCCGACCGCTTTGACTGGTTGCAAGCCGATTCCTTGAAGGACGCGGGGAACCCGGCCGCGAGCCATGATGCGTTGATGAAGCTCGCCATCCGCAACCTCGTTGAGAGAGCTGAACCTTCGCCAAGGGTGACACCCACATTTGGAAATCTACACAACGATGTCGATGCAACTCGGCAGGTACGTGCAGCTGCAGTCCACTCCTTCGGGCAGTGGCATGAGCGTCCCCAGGCTCTCGCAGACCTTGCACAGTGGTTCGACATCCTCGGACCGGATGACGAATACGCGCCGGTCGTCGCAATGCTCCTGGCAGAGGCGGCCGTGGCCGACCGAGAGTTCAGGATCGTGCTTGATCGCGTGCAATGCCTTCGACGGGCGGGGGAAAATGGCGACAGCAAGACTACTCTACGAGTCAGTCTCGCGCTAGCCGATGCCGGTGTTGAAGGAAATCGGACACATCTCATTCGCCAAGCCAAGGAGTTGCGATTACCCAAACAGGAGCGAGCATACGTGCTCCTTCGGGCTGCTCGTTGGTCCGCTTGGGAAGGAGAAATGAAACGGGCAGAGCAACTGTACCGAATGGCAACGAAGTTTGCAGCGGATGCCGACCTTGATTTGGATGTCGAGAGAGCACTCTGGTCACTGACAGCACTCTACCCTATCGAGCGCTATGAAGAACGCGTTGAGACGTACCAATCAGCACTCACAATTCAAGGCTCGCAGTCGTATGTGACGACGAATCCACGCACTCGGGAGCACGCCTATCGCCATCTCTCGAATCAGCAGTTGCGCAGCGCTCACCTATGGTCCAGGTACCGATTGCTCGAGTCAATCCGCAGCGGAAGCCTCGCGGACGAACTCGAGTCACGCGGGCTCCTTGCGCGGCTCTATGGCGAATCCGACGAACCGCTCAGTGCTCTTGAGCAAGGCCTGCTCAGTGGTGATCACGTTCAGGTCAAGGGCTTGGCGTCTCAGTTGAATGCCTGGCCTGATTTCCTTGCCGATATGGTGAGCAGCCCGGCACCTTGGGTTCAGGTGCCCGCGCTCATCGCACTCGAGCAACTTGGTGATCTC
>JAJDWM010000658.1 GCA_022825595.1 Bryobacterales bacterium
AGAGACCGCCATGCCCAAGGATTCAGCCGCCAACGCGGGGAGGTCGGCCCGGCGAGGGAATCTCCGGACATCCAAGCCCAAGTCGACTGCAGCTTCGGCCAAGGATTCGCGATACAGCATACCGTCCGCGGCGAAGGTCAAGGGACGGGACTTCAGGATCTCTTCGAGCGATTCGGGCAGGCTGTCGTGGGGGCTCTCGGCCAGGATGAGCACGTTGGCACGATAGGTCGCCAGCATGGTCGAGAGTGCCTCGCCCGCGTGTCTCGCCACAGAGCTCCTCACCCGGTTCACGAGATCGGTCGCCGTGCGGATGTGCAACTCAAGGGCCTCGTGGTGGTAGGGAGCAACCGGAAGGCATTCGTCGATCAATTCAACTCGCCGACGGTCGATGAAGACGGGGGTGGCCCCTTCCAAGGCAATGGTCACGAACTCGGCCCGTCCGTAGTGGACGACGGCACCAATGACGGTTACGGGGTACTCCATCGACCCCGACATGTATACCGCGGACGTTTGAGGATACCCCCACATTCAGGCCTTGCGGCCCAGCGTTGCGCGTGAGTGGCGCGGCGGTGCACAACCTCCTCGAGGCTGACGGCGAGCAGGAGCTGCTGGACGGACTACTCCTCGGTCCCTCGCGATCCCGCCGCTCGGTCGGTCTCGTCGCGGAGCACCACCACATGTGCGCCTTTGGGCAATCGCGATAGACGTCAAGGACCAGGACTACTCTGTGCGGCTGGTCTCCGCACCCACGTGTTCCCCGGTACCGCTACATCGGGCTCATGGAGCGGCACGGCAGGCGCTGCGACTTCCATTGGGCGACCTCGTCATGGCCGACGACTCCGGTCTGGGAAAGACCATCAAATCAGGCCTGAACGCGCGAGAACTACGGAACCGCAATGGGCGTGGAGAGGATCGTGGTTGCGGCACCCTTCATCTCGACCTGCACCTGGGCCGCCGAGAACACGAGGCCCGGTGTGAATGCCACAAGGGCGGTAGGCGCTTGTCCGCAAGGCCAGTCTGACGCAACCAAACGGCGATTCTCAATCCCGAAGGCTCTCCGGCACCCACAACGGATCGTCCGATCGCCTACGTCACAACCGAGTCGAACCTTTCCGACTTCTCGCCTAGACTTGTCACCTGACCTTGCAGTGCTCTACCGTGAGACACAGGCGGTGGCTGGTTGCTTAGGAAGCCTCGCTGAATTGCAATCATGAGTAACCCGCTTCAGTGCTACGCATATGGTCGCGGGAGCGATTGGCAGGCAATCTGCGTTGACTTGGATGTGGCCGTTCACGGCACGTCGTTCGACGAGGTCAAGGACTCGCTTAGGACCAGCGTTGAGTTGTTCTTGTCCGCAGTTGCTGATCTCTCGTTAGAGGACCAGCGCGAAGTTCTCAGCCGCACAACGCCACAGTACATTCGAGTCAAGCTGGCCCTCTTGGCACGGTTGCCTTGGACGAGTCCTGGTTGGGCGCGATCCGAAGGATTCTCACTCTCGCTTCCCCAGCCGGCGCAGGTTTAGCCCTTAGCCACCTGGACGTCTGCCTAACCCTGACTGAGGGAGGATCGCCCCCAAAGTGCCCCACGGAAGATCGTGCCCCTTCCGGCCGGGAACCGACACGATTCTAAGCTTGCGCTCCACACACCCGCGGTAGATTCGATGGCTCCCTGCGCTCAGCAACGCTGTACCGGCTCACGGATGCGCTTCGACTTGGTCCGAGTTGCCATCCGAGGCCATCGAGGCTTCGGTCTCAAGTACCGCTCTCCTTTTGAGGCTTAGGCAAGGCCCGTGCGCTGCCTCGTGCACAAAGCACTCACTAGAATGGTTTCCTTGGAAACCGAACCCGGCCGCTACAAGACCTTCCCTGCCAAGGCCCTCTGGCTTGGCGTCGTCACGCTGGCGGGCGGATCCCCGGCCTCAGCCGAGATCGCCCAGCTATCGATCGGCGTGACCTCCGCTGGCAGTCCAATCCGGGCAGGTGTGCACTTCGAGGCGCTCGACCCGTCCAGCGAGACGCCACGCGTTCTGGTTGTCGGGGGGCTCGACGGCGCTACCGAGTCCACTGAGCTGGCGTCGGCGCTGCTGCGCAACGCGGACCGTCACGACTTCGCTCTCTCAGCTGTCGGCAATGCGTTTCCCGACCGACCGCCGGTCGAGCAGTTCCCGCCACTTGGGCCGGCCTACGGCGGCGAGGCGGTCGAGGCCCAGTACCTGTGGCGGTTCGCGGGAACGCTGGCGCCCGATCTCGTAGTCGACCTGCGCTTCGACGAGCGGCCCAGCGCGTTGGTGGCTGCCCTTGAGCGAGGGGCCATGCCAGCCGCGGTGGGCCGCATTCCCGCAGCCACACTGCGCCTTCTCGGTGACGACGACGAATCCGATGATCCCCTCACGCGGGCCGAGAGGGAACTGACGGCCCTGGCAGCCGCACTGCCGGTCTCCCATGCCCGTCGCGAGTTGCGGTCTCGGCTGCAGCGATCACCGGAAGAGGTCGCGCGCCAGCTGGCAACAGCCTATGGCCACACCTTGGAGAGCGCTGTCTACATCCCGGCACTGGCACTGATCGGCCGGTTGAAGCTCGGCGACCTGGACGGCACGGTTCCGCTGCCTGACGTTGAGCGGATAGCCCAGCCCTTCGCGGACAGCAAGCCCTCGCTTGGCCAGCGCCCGACCGGAAGCCACATCTCTGGGCACCTGGTATTCGCCGAGCTGTACGAGA
Source organism: Bryobacterales bacterium (assembly GCA_022825595.1). Classification (GTDB taxonomy): domain Bacteria; phylum Acidobacteriota; class Terriglobia; order Bryobacterales; family UBA6623; genus VXMF01. The sequence continues at coordinate 2,718 of JAJDWM010000658.1, forward strand.
GGACGGGTCGCCAGAAATGGCTGGAGCTTGCCAGCGCCGCGGCCGACCTAGGGTTCGAC
>JAJDWM010000334.1 GCA_022825595.1 Bryobacterales bacterium
GGGCCGCCGCCGGAATCGTCCCCGGACTGGTTGCAGCGGCGGGCGTGGTCTGGCTCGTTGCAAGACTCCTCCCGCCGGAGATAACGCGCACGCCAGACGCAGCCAGATTCGCCGCCGACGAACTGCGAAAGATGGGCCGCCTCGGGATTCGGGGCTGGTTCACGGCCGCGGTCGCGTGCGTGGTGTGCGGCCTTTGGATCACCGCCAACCTGCACACAGTTCCCGTCGCGCTGGCGGCGGTTTCCGGTGCCGGTGTCCTGATCCTGACAGGGATCCTGCCTTGGCGGGAGGCTATCCGGCAGCACCTCGTCTGGGACATCATGGTCTGGTACGCCGGAGTCATCACCCTAGGGCGCGAGCTCAGCAACGCCGGCGTTCCGCAAGCGCTGACCCAAGCGATCGGGGACTCGTCGATCGGCGGACTGCCCTGGCTACCGCTGCTCGCGTTGGCCCTGCCGATCTACTTCTTCGCGCACTACGGGCTTGCGAGCATCACGATGCACTTCCTGACGATGTTCCCGGTGTTCCTCCTGCTGCTGCTTGAGCGCGGGGCTCCGCCCGGGCTTGCCGTCTTCCTGTTCGCGTGTTTCGGCAATCTGTCCGCAGGGCTCACCCACTACGGCACGGTGCCGTCGCCCATCTTCTTCGCTCAGGGTTACGCCAGCTTCGCGCAGTGGTGGACGGTCGGACTCGCCGTCGCCCTATGGAACTGGCTGGTCTGGAGCACGGTAGGACCGGCGTGGTGGAAGCTCATCGGGCTCTGGTGATCTGCGTCCCCGTCCTGCGCTAACCTTTGGCGGTGGCCGTCCCGCTCACCCCGCTCGACATCGCAATCTTCATTGGCAGCATCCTGATCGTCCTCGGGATCGGCCTCTGGGCGGGGCGTAAGGAGGACAGCGCCAAGGACTTCTACCTGGCGGGCCGCTCGGTCCCTTGGTGGGGTGTGGCCGGGTCCATCTTCGGCACTAATGTCAGCGCCGAGCACCTGGTGGGCATGCTCGGGATCGGGTACTCGATCGGCTTTGCGCAGGCGCACTTCGAATTCCTCGCCATCGGCGGCCTGCTCATGCTGGCCTTCGTCTTCCTACCGATGTACCGCGGCATGGGCCTGTACACGCTCTCCGAGTACTTGTCCAAGCGCTATGACGAGCGCAGCGGCGTGCTCTATTCCACCTTCAACATCCTGACGATCGTGATCGTCCGGATGGCGCTCGGTTTCTATATCGGAGCCCGCGCGCTCAGCTTCCTGCTGGACGGCACGCCGCTCGGGCTGAGCTACGAGGCAGGGATCGCGATCTTTGCGCTCGTCACGGCGACCTACACGATTGTCGGAGGTCTCAAGGCCGTCATCTGGACCGATGTGATGCAGTCGTGCCTGCTGCTGGCTGCGGGAATCTTCGTAGCAGTGCTGGTGTTCGGACAGCCCGAGATTGGCGGGCTTGGAGGTCTGCTCGCCCAAGACGCGGCCCTCCCTGCCGCTGACCAGAAGTTCCACCTCTACCTGCCGCCGGACCACCCGCAACTGCCCTGGACAGGCGTGTTTACCGGACTGATGATCATTCACATCTTCTACTGGTCGACCAACCAGTTCATAGCGCAGCGGGCGCTGGCCGCAAAGAGCGAGTACCACGCGCGCATGGGCATTCTTGCCGCGGGCTTCGTGAAGCTGCTGATACCGTTCGTATCCATTGCCACCGGGGTTGCTGCGGGGCTGCTGTTCGAGTCGCGGCTCGCGTCAGGTGAGCTGGACGCGCTGCCCTTGCCGGACGACGCCTTCCCTCTCTTGGTGCAGATGATCGTCCCTGCGGGCTACGGCTTGGTCGGCCTGATCACGGCAGGCCTGATCGGTGCCATCCTCTCGAGCATCGACTCGATGATGAACTCCGGGGCAACGTTGCTGACATTCGACTTCTACCGGCGCTACGTAAATCCGCAAGCCTCGCAGCGCCGCCTCATCCTGGTCGGGCGCGTGACGATCCTCGTCTTCGTGGGCATCGCCGCCTGCATCGCTGCGGTCATCTACACCGAAGACGCCTCGGACAACTTCTTCCTCAAGGTGCCCGCTCAGATGGGACATGTCGTTCCGGGGATCACAGTGGCCTTTCTCGGGGGCGTCTTCTGGCGCCGCGCATCGGCGTCCGGCGCGTTCTGGGCGCTCTTGATCTCGCCGGTCTTCTCGTTCTGGATTGAGTGGGCCTACCCAGGCTGGGCCGCCGGGACCGGGATTGGGAATCTGTTCGGCTCGCAGCTGAACTTCCTGCACCGGACGGCCGTGACCTCGGCCTTCGCGCTGGCCGTCCTCGCAGCGCTGAGCTGGAAGAGCCGGCCCCGGCCGAAAGACGTGGCGCGGTACATCTGGCGCGTGCGTGCCGGTCGTCGCCGTCGCGCCTTCTTGGCCAGCGAGATCCCTTGGGCTTGGCTGCTCGCGGCCAGCACCGTCTACCTTCTTGTGCGCTTCGCGTGATGCCCGGGCCGCGTGCTAGCCGTCGGGCTGAAGCGGAGGTCGGTCACGTCGATCAGTCTCCGGTTGCTCACCGCTGCCAGCTGGGCCTCCGCCCTACGTCTTGGCAGTGTCCCGGCCGGGACCGTCCAAGAACTCCCTGACGCGCTTCGCCAGGGTCTCGCCGTCCTTGATCTGGCACTCCCAGACAGTCAACACGCGCCACCCATCAGCGGCCAGCTTTTGGACGTTGGCCGCATCGCGCTCCTTGTTGGCCGTCAGCTTCGGGATCCAGTACTCACGCCGCGACTCGGGCATGCGCCCGTTCTTGCAGTTGTGCGCATGCCAGAAGCACCCATGGACAAATATTACCTTCTTGCGCGGCCCGAACACAAGGTCTGGCCGTCCCGGTAGGTCTCTTCTGTGGAGGCGGTAGCGGTAGCCCATGGCGTGCACCATGCGCCGCACCGCCATTTCGGGGCCCGTGTCCTTGCCCCGGATTGCCTGCATCACCCGACTTCGCTGCTCCGGGGTGAGCCTGTCCATGCCGGACCCACTGTAGCCGACCAACGCCGCTGCGCCGACTCGGGACTAGGGCAACGCGCGCAATCCGGACCTGCATGTATGCTGTGGAATCACCGCAATGAACCGCTGGCAGGAAATCTACGACTCGGCTGCGTATAGGCAGATGGTCGCGGGCAAGATCCGCGCAGTCTGCCTCCTGACCGTTTTCTTCATCGTTTACTACTTCGCATTGCCCGTCTTGGTGGGCTACTGGCCGGAGTTGATGGCGAAGCCGCTGCTCGGCAAGGCTAACGGGGCATACCTGCTGGCCTTCTCGCAGTTCCTGATGGCGTGGGGTGTGGCATTCGCCTACATGCGCTTCGCCGGCCGCTACGACGTGCAGGCGGCGAGCATTCTGGCGCAAGCCGACGCGGAATCTGCTGGGCGAGGTGAGTGACGTGTCCCTCCCGCTGCTGATGTTCTTGGCGTTCATCGCCGCAACCCTCGGCATTACCTATTGGGCTGCTGGCCGGTCTGCTGGGGAGAGCGCGTTCTTCGCAGCCGGCCGCCGCATTACCGGCTGGCAGAACGGCCTCGCGATCTCCGGAGACTACATGAGTGCCGCGTCGTTCTTGGGAATCGCGGGCCTGATAGCCTTCTACGGCTACGACGGCTTCATGTACTCGGTCGGCTTCTTGGTGGCCTACCTGACTGTGCTGCTGGTCGTTGCCGAGCCTCTCCGCAACACCGGCAAGTACACCATGGCCGACGTTCTTGCGTTCCGCCTGAGGGAGCGCCCAGTTCGGGCATGGGCGTCCCTGAGCACGCTCACGGTCTCGACGTTCTACATGATTGCGCAGATGGTGGGCGCTGGGGCCTTGGTGAGCCTGCTGCTCGCCGGCTCGGGGATCGGCTACTCCACGGCCGTCATCGGCGTTGGGATCCTGATGATCATCTACGTCGTCTTCGGCGGGATGATCGCCACTACTTGGGTGCAGATCGTGAAGGCTGTCCTGCTGATGAGCGGCACGTTCCTGCTGAGCGCTCTGGTACTGGGGCACTTCGGCTTCAACGTCGGGGCCATGTTCGAGGCAGCTTCCCGCGTCACCTTGCAGGTAGACGGCGGCACTGTGACGCGAGACTTCATGCAGCCGGGCCTCTACTACAAGCCCCCGTACGGCTCGCTCGACCTGATCTCCCTGGGCATGGCCTTGGTCTTCGGCACGGCTGGGCTGCCACACATCCTGATCCGCTTCTACACCGTGCCGGACGCCAAGACCGCAAGGGTCAGCGTTTTCTGGGCCATGCTTGTGATCGGCGCATTCTACATCATGACGACCTTCTTGGGGTTCGGCGCCGCCACGATCGTCGGTCCCGACGAGATCACGGCCAACGGCGGCATCAACATGAGCGCTCCGTTGCTGGCCCAGGCTCTCGGAGGGGACGTCTTCTTTGCGTTCGTCTCGGCCGTCGCGTTCGCCACGATCTTGGCCGTGGTCGCTGGGCTCACGATCAGCGCCTCGACATCGTTTGCGCACGATTTCTATTCGAATGTCCTGCACCATGGCCGCGAGAGCGCCCCTGGTGAGGAAGTCCGCGTGGCGCGCTGGACGGCCTTCGTTGTCGGGGCTGTTTCGATCGCGATCGCCATCGCGCTCGGGCCCGACGCCAACGTTGCATTCCTAGTGGGTCTCGCGTTCGCCGTCGCGGCATCGGCCAACCTGCCGGTGATCTTGTTCTCGCTGTATTGGCGGCGATTCACAACGCGCGGTGCCGTCTGGGGCCTCGTCGCAGGGCTCGGCTCCGCGGTCGGGCTGATTCTCGTCAGCCCGACCTTCATGGGGGTCGATGGTCCAGAGGTCGCCGACGGCGCTCGCCGGCTGATCCAGGCTCCGACGCTCTATCCTCTGCGGAACCCCGGCATCATCAGCATCCCTGTCGGATTTCTCGCGGCAGTCATTGGGTCGCTGCTCGGGCGCGAAGCCGAGGCCGAGGGCAAGTATGTCGAGCTGACCGTTAGGGCCAACACAGGCTTGGGAGCCGAGAAGGCCTAGTTCCAGCGCAGCGCATCATTCGCGCTACTCTCTAGTCAACCGCC
>JAJDWM010000712.1 GCA_022825595.1 Bryobacterales bacterium
GTGGCACCGCGGATCGAGATGCGGCGGTCACCGATCCAAGGGATGCTCGGAGTGCCGACCGAGGCGAGCGCTTCGAGCAGCGCGGGCAGGTCGCGCTTCTTTTTGAGGGAGACCTGGCAAGTGCCGGGGGCGAGAGCGATCTCGGCGGCATTGCACAGGAAGCGGTCGTAGAGCGGGCGGGCGGTGAGTCGGCGATAGCCGTCCGGCAGGTCGAGCGCCAGCAGGCGCAGCAGGTTGTGGGCGAAGACGGTCACGGCCAGATCGAAATCGACCTTGATGACCATCGATGAAGAGAGGCGGTTGAGGTGGAAGAAGGAGAGCTGCTCGGAGATGGACTTCTCGATGAGCCAGCGGCGGGCATAGCGGCGCAGCAGTGCGGAGAGGCTGGCCTCGAAGTCGTTGGTGATCAGGAAGGAGGGGCGGCGCAGGGAGCCGCGGCGGATGGTGATCTGGCGCAGCTCGCCGCCGAAGCCGCGCAGGCGGACGGTGTCCTCACGCGCGGGGACGACCCGCGTTCCGGAGGCGGCAGGGACGCGGATCTGCCGAAAGCGGGAGGGCTCCAGGGCACGCGCCGTCTCGACCAGGCGGCGGCCGCGGCGGCGCACGGTGAGGAAGAGGATGTCCTCGCGGTCGAGGCGTGCGAGCTGGGCGTAGGTGGTGAAGCGCGAATCGAAGACGAGGAAGCGGGGCTGGGTGCCGTGACGGCGGGAGAAGTCGAGGAACTCGAGCACGGCCCCGTCGCTGGTGGCGTTGCGTGTGCTGGCGTCGGCGTGCAGCAGCAGACCGGAATCCGGGTCTTGGGCGAGGGCGGCCGAGAGGCTCACCAAGGAGCGCCCGCGGGTGCCGGACCAGTGGCGCTCCAGGGTGGCGTCGCTGCCCCAGTGCGGCAGGGTGGTGAAATCGAGGTTGGCGGTGTCGCCGACCAGCTGCCTTTCGGACCACAGGGCGGCCAAGGAGCCGAGCAGGCTCTGGTGCATCGAGCGCGTCGTGCGGTCGGAATAGGCCGACAGCGTGGCGGTCTTGGGCAGCACGTTCAGGCCGGCGAAGAGGCCCAGGCCGCGGTCCATGCACCAGAGGTCGTCTGCGCTGTAGCGCCGCACGTCGGACAGCTTCAGGGCAACGAAGGCCAGCACGGACTGCAGCGCTGGCAGCGTGCGAGTTCCGGGGAAGCCGGCTGCTGTGATCGCCCGGTCGAGTCCGTAACGGCGGATCCAAGGCAGTAGGCAGAGCGCGCCCGCGGCGCGCTCGCAGGAGAACTCTTCCCGCGCCTGAGGGTCGAGCACGACGCTGGCAGGGGCCTGCAGCCGCGGGGTCAGGGCCTGTGCGCGTTCGCTGCGAGTGCGCCGCGGCAGGCGCGCGAAACCTTCCTTGCGCAGGACTTTAGAGATCACCCGCTCGCTGGGCGTGCTATCGGGGAACTCGACGTGCAGGCGGGCGCGGACGTCGGGAACTGAGAGATTGGCCTTGCGCAGCTCGACGATGCGCAGGCGGATGTCCTCGCCAGGCTGCGCGGGCGGACGGCCGCGGGAGGGCGGTGCGCGGAAGAAGTGCGCGGCCGGATCGTGCCAGTGGCGGAAGTCGCGGGTCATGGCGTAGACGGAACCGACGGCGCAGCCGAAGCGCTTGGCAACGGCCTCCGCGGTGAGGCGCTCATGAAAGAACGCGCGCAGGATCTCGTAGCGGCGCTGGAGTGGGTGTTGGGGTTTGTCGAAGAAGTGGGCAGGCGGATCGGAGGGCATGGATGCGGGGCCCGGTATTAGGTATTATATCCGATGTGAAACAAGCTGTCCATGTACTGTTATTCACGGGCAAGGGGGTGGATCAGCGGATTTGGAAGCCGCACCAAGGCCTCCTGAGCGGGAAAACCACCCTAATCCCCCTGTAACCCCAGCATGCGCGGTCCGGATTCGAGCAGTGGCCGAGGTGGGTGGCCAAGAAGTCTCAGCCGCGATCGAGCGGCCTCAATGGGCGTTTGGGGCGGGGGCAGGCCAGTCAGCGGCGGCACACCCCGCGCTCACGCTGTTCCAGAACGTTTGGAGGCTCTCGAACTCACCTAAGCTCAAGCCGACACTGCGAGTCGCCACCTAGTGCGTGCACTGCCAAATTAGGTCCAATTAAGAAATGAAAATCAGTGACGACTGAAATCCGCAGGAGCATTGTAGGCACTCGGGGCCGGCTCGCCGGACCCTTGCACAAGAGGCAGGAGCGAGGCGCATACCGCAACCGAGCGTCGCCGTCGAACACACAGCGACGCGGTCACGGCGCTGGGGCTCGGCCGCGCGCCGCCACCCCGGTCCAGCCAGCCCCAGTTTCGTCGGTCTGGCGTACGGAGTCTGGACGCAGACAGCGGCCCGAGCTTGATGGATGCTGGCTGCGGAGAGTTCCAAATCGGCGTCTGGCACTCCCGATGTGCCATAGAATGGGCACTTGCTACGTCTACTGACGACGCTCATAGCGCTGGGGATTGCGCTCAACGCGCAGGACTTCTACCCGCTCGAAGAGGTCAAGGCAGGCCAATCCGGGAAGGCTCGCACGGTCTTCGCCGGAACCGAGGTCGAAGAGTTTGACGTCGAGATTCTTGGCGTTCTGAAGAACTTCTCGGGTGCCAAGCGGTCGGCTATCTTCGGCCGGCTCTCTGGCGGGCCTCTCGACAGCACAGGTGTGATGGCCGGCATGAGCGGGAGCCCCGTCTACATTGACGGGCGCCTGGCCGGGGCGGTGGCGTTCATGTTTCCGTTCACGACCGCCCCGCTTGCGGGAATCCGCCCGATTGAGGACATGGTCGCTGGGTACGGGGAAGGTACGCCTGTCGCTGAAACGCTCGCTGCGGACCCGCTGGATGCTTGGAGGCAGGTGGCTGGCTTGCCCCGCTCGGCGTCGCGCCCAAGTTCCGAAGCGCCGGGCCGCTTCGTGCCGATCGCCACACCAGTAGCGCTCGCGGGGTTCAGCGAGCGGGTCTTCGACGAGTTTCGTGACGAGTTCGAGCGCCTTGGGTTGCGACCAGTTCAAGGTGCGGGAGGCGCGTCGGCCGACGACCTTGAAGGCCCCTTAATTCCGGGATCGATGATCAGCGTCGGCCTCATCCGCGGCGACATGACGTTCTCCGCGTCCGGCACAGTCACGCACATGGACGGTGACACGCTCTTCGCATTCGGCCACAGGTTTCTCTCCGCCGGCGCAACTCAGATGCCCATGATGCGGGCCTCGGTGATGACCTTGGTGCCGAATTTGACGGCATCGTTCAAGCTCAGCAGCAGCGGGCCAGTGATCGGAACCGTCTCCCTCGACCGCGACTCTGGGGTGGTGGGTGAAATCGGGCCCGGCCCGTCCATGGTCCCGTGCAACATACGGGTCCGCCTTGGGGACGGTCCTTCCCACGAGTACTCGATCGAGCTAGTGCGCGACGCCCAGCTAACCCCGTTCTTGCTGCAGATTGCGCTGTTCTCCGCGATGGACGGGATCCACCGCGCAGTCGGTCCTCTTACCGTTCGCGTGCGAGGCAGCGTGGAATTCGAGGATGGGCTGCCGCCTCTCGTTCTCGACGACATTTACACAGGCACCGGCGGCGTGGCGCAAGCCGCGGCGCTTTCGACGGCCGCCCCGCTCTCGTACCTTCTGCAGGTTGGGCATCCCGGAGTGGGGATGGACTCAATCGACGTCGAAGTAGAGTCCGTTCCGACCATCCAGCAGACCGACCTGCTGAGGGCGTGGATCTCGAAGCAGCAGGTACGGCCCGGCGAGGCCGTCGAGGTCCGTTTCGCTTCCAAGGAACCGGACGGCACGGAAGTGCTGCGATCTGCTTCGTTCACGGTCTCGCCGTCGATGCCCGCAGGTGCCGTAGAGGTCACGCTGGGCGACGCGTTCTCTGCGAACCTGCAGCGCTGGCGCGGACTGTTCGCTGGGCGCAAGGCGCGGGATGCTTCCGCGACGATTCGATTCCTGAACGACCTGCGAGGCAGTGATCAGGCGTACTTGAGGGTCTGGCAGCGGCGGAGGTCGCTCTGGCTCCACTCAGACAGGCTCCAGGCTCCTCCCGCGTCGGTGCGCGCTGTGCTGGCCACGTCCGCTGGTCGAGCTGCAGGAGTGCTTGACGATTTGTCGGACACCATCGAAGAGATTCGGGTCGGTGGCTTCACCGGTGTCGTCCAAGGGCGATTGAGCCTCCGATTCGTGGTCACGGGAAGTTGATCGCTATGATGGCGCGCCATTCGATCCTGCTGGCCCTAGTATTGGTGGCTGGAGAACCGGCTAGGTCGGCTACGACCCAGCACTGGGAGCTGGCCAGCTACGCAGACTTTCTGCCGGGCTCGTTCAAGGGCTTGGCCCTTGACCGGTCCGGAGCCTTGCGGGTCGCTCCTCCGTTCAGCGCCGTCGACGAGTCCGGCCAAGCAGTGGTCTGGTCAGTCGCGGCGGCGGAGGACGGCACGGCGTACTACGGAACCGGCCACCAAGGGTCGGTGTTCCGCGTGCCCCCCGGGGGCGAAGGAGACTTGTTGTGGAAGGCCCCTGAAATAGAGGTCTTCGCCTTGGCAATCGGCCCCGACGGTTCTCTGTACGCGGGCACGTCCCCCAGTGGGAAGGTCTACAAGATCTCGCCGGGTGGGGACGCGGTCGAGTACTTCGACCCGGGCGAGCAGTACATCTGGTCGCTGGCGTTCGACAGCGACGGACAGCTAGTGGTCGGCACAGGTGGAGGCGGAAAGCTCTACCGCGTGACGGCTGAAGGCAACGGCGAGCTATGGGTCGAGACGGGCCAAAGGCACGTCATGAGCCTAGCCGCCGGTCCCGATGGGGCAATCTTAGCGGGCACGGACCCAGACGGCATCCTTTACCGCATTGCATCGGATGGGACGCTCTTCGCATTATTCGACTCGGACCTGCCCGAGATCCGCTCGGTTTCCGTGAGCTCCGATGGGGATGTCTATGTTGCCGCGATGGGAGGGGGCATGGACCGTATCGTTCAGGCCGTACAAGCGGTGGCCCGGGCGACGCCTGTGGCTGGCGCGGTTGCCATTGCCTCCCAGGCCGTGCAGGTAGCAACGCCGCAGACCACCGCCAGTGTCACCTACGGACAGCCGCAAGTGGTCTACGCCGGCGAGCGATCGGCGCTGATGCGCATCTCTGATGGCAAGGCGGTCGAAAAGCTCTGGGCATCCAACGAGCAGCAGATTCTGGCATTGGCGCTGCATCCCGGCAGTGGCAGCGTTCTGTTCGCCACGGACCAGGCCGGCCGGATTTACCAGACAGATACCGACCGGCGCCACAGCTTGGTCACCCAGACCGGGCAGTCGCAGCTGACGACCTTGGTCTCCTTGGATGACGGGATCCTCGCAGCCGGCGGGAATGGCGGTGCCCTCTACCGCTTGGGGTTGGAACGGGCTCCTTCCGGGACTTACGAGACCGCACCAAGGGACACTGGGGGTGTTTCCGAATGGGGTCGTCTGACTTGGCGGGCTGCCGTCCCCGAAGGCGCCTCAGTCGAGATCCGGACGCGGAGTGGCAACACGCACAGGCCGGGCAGCGGCTGGACCGGATGGTCTGAGCCCTTGGCCGACGCAGAGGGCTCGGTCATCCAATCGCCGCCAGCGCGGTTTATCCAGTGGCAGGCCACGCTGCGGGGCGACGCCACGCTGGACCGCGTGACGGTCCACTACCTGCCTCAGAACTCCCCGCCGGTCGTCCGATCGGTGAATGTCGTGCCGGAGAGCGCATCCGCTAAGGATTCCAGCGAAAGCGGAAGTTCGAACACCAGCAGCTACAGCATCACGGTGTCCGCATCAGGAGAGTCGTCGCCGCCGAAACCGACCTCGTCCCCGGCCACGCCCACGACAGTGAGGAAGCTCACAGTCGTGTGGGGAGCCGAGGATCCTGACGGCGACAAGCTGCGCGCCGAGGTGGCATTTCGGGGTGAGGGCGAGAGCGAATGGAAGACGATTCGCAAGGACCTCCCCGGGCCGAAGTTCTCGATCGATAGCGATGCCCTTGCCGACGGGCGGTACGAATTCAGGGTAAAGGTGGACGACGGTCTCGCAAACACTGGCGAGCGGACGCTGAGCGCCGAGCGAGTCAGCAGACCCGTCCTGGTCGACCAGACGCCTCCCATCATCATCAGGCTCGACTCGGTGACGGAGGACGCCGTGCGGTTTCGGGCGGACGATGCGGCGTCGGAGGTCCGCAGCGCCGAGTATTCCATCGACGCTGGCGAATGGCGTCCCGTTCTCTCGGACGACGGAGTGCTCGATGCACCTGCCGAGGAGTTCACCGTGCGCCTGGACAGCTTGGACAGTGGTGAGCACTTGGTTGTCCTGCGGGTCCGCGACAGGGCAGGGAACACCGCGCTAGCCAAGGCGCTTGTGGTACGAACGGACCAATGACCGCCACAGCTCAAAAGCCCAAGGTGCCGTTCTCGCCTGGCGTGATTGTCAGGTGCCGTAAGCGGGACTGGGTGCTTCTGCCCAGCGATGGCCAAGAGACTTATCGGTTGCGACCGCTGGTTGGTACGACGGAGGACATTGTAGTAATCCTCAATCGGGCAGCCCCATGAAGGCAAGATGCACTCAAGGGCAAGCATCGCCAGGATTAGATTCCAGGCGAGACACATCGGGCGTCTGAGTCCAGCTTGAGTGCTCCTCCTGACGCTCGCTATTACCCGATCCTGCCTTATGCCACAGTTGGGACCAGCCCAGCCCCAACGATCCTGCGGTCCCGTGTTAACAGCGTTGCGCCCAGTGCGCGCGCTGGCGCCACGAGGATTCGGTCCGCTGGATCTCGGTGAAAGGAGTCAGTTAGCTTAGCTATCTCTGCGGCAATGGCAGGTGCGATGCCCTGTCGCTGCACTAGGGGCGGAGCCACCGCCTTTTTGAGCCAGATCCGGAGGGGGAGCGTGAGGCGGATGCGCCCCAGAAACGTTGCCACCTCCCAAAGCCAGATGTCGGACACGAGGAGCGGCGCCTCTGCGTTGGCTTGCGCGATAATCTCGCGATGGGCCTCCGATAGCCGGTCGCCGCCGTTGAGCCACCGGATCAAGCCATGGGTGTCGAGAAGCGCGGTGATCGCGCCAAACTCTCCCAGTATTCCTCCGGCACTGCCGGCTCAACTATGTCGCCGAGGACGACGACCGTGTCTCTGAGCTCCGTCTGTGCATACTCAGCGGACGTCCGACTGGCTGGCACGAGTTCCGCAACTGGCTGTCCTCGTTTCAGGATGACGAACCGCTCCCCTGTCGCCTGTACACGATCCAGGATGCCCAGGCACTTGGCCTTGAAGTCGGAAGCATTGATGGTCTCCACATGACCAGTATTCAAGGCTAGGCAGATCGAGTCAAACGACCGGATGGACTTGGGCTGCGAACGTTCACCAGTGGTTGCCTGTGTGCTCTCGCGGCCGGTGCAGCACGTGGGCGCTGCCTCCCGTCGCCCACGCGATCAGAAGCAGTGCTCAATGTCTCGGGCACCGACTGCCCAGATGCCGACCTACGTGCCTCGCGTCAGGTAGCACTGGGTGGCGATATCATCCGAGCGGTCACGTCTATCCGACTCGCACTCTGATCGGAAACGGTTCGCCGAGGGGTCCTGAGCAGTGGGGCGTTCCGGGCCCATCGAAGGAGGCTGGACATTGGCCATGGACCAGTCGCTGGCTCTCCCGCAGACGACCGTGCGAGCCTTGGGGCGGCACAGCCGGACGGAACCTCTGTCGTGCGCGCGAGCCTGCCGGAAGAGGAAGTGGGTGCGGACGAAGCTGTCGCACCTGCCGTTTCGCGGACGTCTAGCGAGACCAAGTCGCTAAGCAGCGGGGCCGCATGCACGCGAGGCTGCGCCGTCCCCGTGGACGGCTACAATTGATCAACCTGCGGGATGGCCTGATGCTCACTGGGGTCCGTGGCGGATTACAAGCAATGAGTACGCGAATTCGAGAATCAGTCTGCACCGGTGCGATTTCGGCCGCAGCACTCCTTTTCGGTGGCTCCCCGTACGTTGAGGGTGCGCCGAAGTACAAGGGTGATGTCGTCGATGTTCGAGTCGTCCGGTACGTCGACCAACACCCCTATGCGTGGCGCATCTGGCAGCCCTTCATCATCCAAGGGGAACGCGACCGCGACCTGATCGTGGCGTTCGGTGCGATGGTCAATGGGAAGAAGGACATGGGGGACATTCTGGCCGCCGTCTCGCGGAATGACGGCGATACGTGGGAGGAGCCAGTCGCCATCTTCGATCACCGTCAGCGCCAAGGCTTGATCCAGTTCGCCTACGCCAATCCCGTCCTCTACCGCGCCCCCGGGCAGGACATCGTCTGGTGTTTTGCGATGCGCTGCCCGATCGCATTCGAGAACAGCGAGGAATCGCACCTCGTTGCCGCCTTCACGGCCGATGGCGGACGCACTTGGACGCCGGTCGAGCTGGCCGTGCACTACACGGGACCCCTGATCACCAACGCGGGAATTGTCGATACGGTAATCGACGGCCGGAAGCTGTTTCTTCTCCCGGCCCACCGCAACACGCTCCAGAACGATCCGCGGGGATCCCGGGACCACTTCATCCTCAGCAGCACCAGCCTGCTTGAGTGGTCGCTTGAGGCCTACATTCCCCAGCCGACCACGGCTCGCGTGTTCCTCCATGAGGGCAACATGGCCAAGGGCGACGCTCCGGGAGAGCTCAAGATTGTGATGCGGACTGCGGACTACGACGACTCGAGCCTAACCACGAGTCCGCCCCGCGCCTATTCCAGCGTCAGCACGGATGGCGGCCACACCTGGAGCGTGGCTCAGGAAGAGCCAGAGTTGCACAACGCCAAGTCGAAGGCCTTCTTCGGCCGGGCCAGCGACGGGACCTATCTCTATGTCTACAACGATGGACCTGCGCAGCGGGAACCCGGCGGACGAATGGCACTGCGCTACAAGACGATGGTGCCGGGCGGTGCATGGAGTCATCAGAAGACGTTCTTCGACGCGGGCGTCAAGAACTCCTACCCGACTCTCGTTGAAGTTGCACCAGGCGATTTCCGTGCGGTGTGGGACAGCGGAACGCCCGATAGGCCACGGACTCGAATCGTCTTCGGGAAGCTGACACTGGGACAGTAGTACCGCGTAGGCCCCTCAGCAGGTTTGCGCCGTCAGCCCGGTCCCTGATGGGCAACCAGGCATGCGGGCGATCTACGACAAGAGCCCGGTCCCCCGGGGTTGGGCATTCTGCCGTGCTGTGGCGCGATATTCAGTTCACGCCGGCCTGCCGCAAAGTGGAAGCGGGCATCCCCTGCGACCACTTGGCTGACTTCTGGTCGGCCGCCGGCCGCCTGGAATCTTGGCCGCAAGGTCGATCCAGTCTGGCCTTTAGTTTCTGCCTGGCGTCCAAGCCTTCGATGGATGACCCTCCCTTTCGCGGGTTCGAGATTACCGCCGACTACCGACAGCGGTGCGAAGGCGAGTTGCGATTCTGGCTGGAATGCCAACGCGGTCGACGTTCAAGAGTGCCACCAGCCCCAAGACTTGTTGACCCAGAGGCGCCTGTTTGGTCACCGGATATTCCAGTGCTATCCTCCACGGGCATCCCGAAACGACTCAGGAATTCGACATGTCCTTACGCCGGACGCGCCGGCGCACCCCGGGCCGTCTTGCCGCCCTCCAGAATCTGGAGTCTGAGCTGGGACTCGACATCCTTGCCGCTCCGGAGCGTGGATTGGGCTTCGCCCGGATCGGGGACCATCCGATAGCTACTGACGTCGAGCTTGCCCCCGACGGCACTTCGTCGTTCGAGGCTGCGTGGCGCCACGGGCAAGGATCTCGGCGAGTTTCCCGTCTGCCCTCCAGAGGACGTGATCAGCAAGCGGACCGCGAACCGGACAAAGGGCCTGATCAAGGTCCGTGCGGCCAACCAGTGCGTTCCCTATGATCTGTGCGGGGACTTCGCGCAGTGGGGCTTGGTCGCGGATCAGTTCACGGACACTGGAATCTGGCCGCACCAGCCCTATATCCGAGAGGCGCGCCGACTGAGATGTGACTCGTGATGAGCGAGAACGAGTGCTTTGCGACGCGCCCTGCTCCACAGCCCGTTGGGATGGGCTCTCACGCGATGGACTCGCACCATTTCCAGCGCAACGTTACCGAGGGAGGCCAGGTGCAGAATGGGGGTGACATTGGTATCAAGCCGCGTACGCCGTTGCTAGAGGTTCTCTGCCACCCCTCCGCGAGCTGACCAATTCCTTGGTGCACGTGTGCGTGTCTTTAACGCACATCGCTGACGGATCAATCCGAATAGAGCGGGTGTTCATGCTCTTGGGGCAGTCCGCCGCCCCCCCCTTCCCCGCGCTGGCAATCGAAACCGGTGTCGGCTTGCAGGATGTGAGCTAGTACGACCTGCGCGACCACCTGCCAACGCTCTCCCGCGAAGATGGCAACGCGTTGTAGGCTTGGACAGCCCACGTGATCCCTGACGGACTTCACACCGTCCACGACTTCTCGGTCGCCAGAATCGACGGGGATCCGGAAGAGGAGTTACTGGCTGCTTCCAATGAGCGTGCGCACCTGCTGGATCCGGACGCATATGGATCTTGCGAGACGTTGTGGCTTGGGCCAAGATTCAACGGGCCTGATTTCCGTGGCGCCGGTCCGTTCCCATCAGTCGCGTGGGCCGGGGCCACCCGTTGTGGGCAATGACTTGAACGGTGAAGGCAGTCGGGAACTGGCATTCGGACCGTGCCAGACTGGCGGTGCTCCGTACGACAAGACGGGGGTTGAGGTGTACGTCCCCGACAAGGGGGACGTGCAAATCGTTGGCTGGGAGAGGTATGTCGCCGAGGGCTTGACCGTGGCAGGCCCCAGCGGCGACGTGCGACTGGACATAGTCGCGTCGGGCCGGGCCACGTAGAATCCCAAGATCTACTCGAACGATGGGCTGAGGTCAGAATCGGAGTAGATTTCCGCGCGAAGCGCTGTCCGAATCGATGGCTTGCCCTCCCGGCGCGGTCCCGTGCGGGGAAGCGGCCCTTCGCCACCATGCCCCGACGAGCCCACTGGCTTCGCCGGCGTCAGTTACCACCTTGCAATGGGGAGCGGGAGTCAATCTGAGCACGTCGGGGCACGTGCCAGAGGGTCGGTTGCCGTCACCGCGATTCGGTGGGCACAGCGTTCCGATGGTGACGTGTGGATTCTCGCGGTTGTGTATGATGCTGCACGAGCCCCACCCCACAGTGACACCGTCTTCGAGATCCCCGCGTTCCTGCTTCCAGCACGCTGCCGGGCAGTGGCTGGCGACTGCATGTGTCCTGTACGTCGTATCTGCATGTTCAACCTTGGACGTGCTCAATCAGGAAGAGGGGATGCGCATCGTTCCCGGCGCGCGGCACGTCACGGTCTATTACGAAAAGGGTCGGTTTGGCGGCTGGCCTGCCAATCACGGCATTTGGAACTGGGGCGACGAGATCTTGGTCGGCTTCTCACAGGGCTATTACAAGGACCTTGGGGACCGCCACCACATCGACAGGGACAGGCCCGAGGCGCACCTGCTCGCCCGCAGCGTTGACGGCGGGGAGACATGGGCGATCGAGGATCCCGGAGCGAATGGGCAACTTCTCCTGGAGGGAGATGTTCTCCACGGCACCAGTCGTCCGGGCATCGAAGTGCCGAAACTGCAGGACAGCCCGGGCGGCATCGATTTCTCGCATCCCGACTTCGCGATGACCCTCCGCACGGACAGCGTCGACGCCGGAATCGGTCGTTTCTTCTACTCACATGACCGCGGACGTTCTTGGGACGGGCCGTACCGCCTGCCAAACTTTGGCGCTCCGGGCATCGCGCCCCGCACGGACTATCTTGTCAACGGACCCAGCGATTGCCTGATCTTCATCACCGCCGCGAAGTCCGATGCCGAGGAGGGGCGGCCGCTGTGTGCTCGCACTACAGACGGAGGTGCCACATGGGAGTTGGTTTCGTGGATTGGGCCTGAGCCCACCGGCTTCTCCATCATGCCCGCTTCGGTGCGACTCTCCGAGACCGATCTCCTGGTGGCGACGCGTCGTCGCGAGGGTCCACGGCGCTGGATCGAAGCTTACCTGTCGCGCGACAACGGTGCCAGTTGGCAGCTCGTCGGAGAGCCCGTTCCGGATGCCGGCGTCGGCAATCCGCCGGCGATGCTTCGCCTGCGGGACGGGCGCATTTGCCTGGTCTACGGCTACCGAGCCGAGCCCTACAGCATCCGTGTGCTGCTGAGCACCGACGGCGGCCGGTCCTGGAGCAAGGAAGCCATCCTGCGCGGGGACGGCTCGAGCAGAGACATTGGCTACGTGCGGGCAGTCCAGCGCCCGGATGGCAGGGTTGTCGCCGTTTATTACTTCAGCGACGAAGACATTGGCCCGGAGCGATTCATTGCGGCCACAATCTGGGATCCGTCCGGGATCTGACCACGCCCGAGCCGTTCCGCCACGCTAGAGGTCAGCGGAGCGGCTCGGAGGATCTTGACGCGAAGGCTCCCGATCTCAGAACGAGGCGCGAATCGCGAACTGCAGGATCCGCGGGTCCGCAGCCGAAGTGATCTGCATGAAGTTGCCCCGAGTCCTGCGGGACTCTGGG
>JAJDWM010000022.1 GCA_022825595.1 Bryobacterales bacterium
CACGGATTCCGGACAGATGGATCTCGGATAGGAAGTGCGGTACGTGCGGTTGCCTTCCCTGCAGTTGCCGCCAAAGGCGGTGCAGCCGACGCTCAATCATGAGGACGGTCCTTCACACTGGATGATACTAGCGAGTCTGGCGCCCGCCCACTCTTGTTGTCTCCGGCAGCTGCCTGTCTCATCGGATTGGGCAACTTGGCACAGGAAGGTCTGGGGGCTCAGGAACAAATCGTTGTTGGCTTGCTAGGGACGCCAACGGGAGACGGTCTCTAAGTGCGTTTCCGCCGCCGGGGCCCGCTGCCGTATTGCCCTGCTCTTTTCGATCGCTGAGAGCCGCTCCCGCGGCCTGTGAACGGTGGGCACGCCAGACCTGCTCGTGTCCAAGCGCCGAAGCGGCATGCGGAGATGGTCCAGGTTGTGGCGGTCTAGGGTCGGCCGGTTTTCCAGCCCACGGAGTCTCGCTCTCCTCTGGCCCTCGCGTGTCAGGCAGTGTGTGAGAATGGGATCTCCCGGTAGCTCCAATCGAGCTTGACCGGACTCCATGCCCCCGGACATCGCGTCCCAGCGTCGGGCAGACGAGCGCCCGTCGCCGCCGGCCTCGCTGTGGAAGGCCGTCCCGGACGCGATCCGCGGTTCGAAGGAAGACTACACCCGCATTCCACTGCCGAGGGCGATCGTGCTTCTCGCGATCCCCATGATGCTCGAACTCGTCATGGAGTCGACGTTCGGGTTGGTCGACATCTACGTCGTCGGCAAGCTGGGCCCTCCGGCGATTGCCACTGTCGGGCTCACCGGATCGCTGATCATCCTGGAATTTGCGATCGTCATGGGCCTGTCTATGGGAACGACCGCCACGGTCGCCCGCCGAATTGGCGAGGGGGACAGCGACGCGGCTGGGCTGGCGGCGTGGCAAGCCATCCTAGCCGGGCTCATGGGGGCCGTGCCGGTGAGCATCGCGGGTTACATCCTCGCGCCAGACATGCTCCGTTGGATGGGTGCGACCGAGGCGATCGAGGCCGGCTACCTGTACACCGCAGTGCTGTTCGCGGGCTCTCCCACGATCTTCCTGATCTTCCTCAACAACGCGATCTTTCGCGGGGCGGGAAACGCCGTTGAAGCGATGCGGGCGCTCTGGTTTGCCAACCTGCTGAACATCGTGCTCGACCCTCTCCTGATCTTCGGCATTGGGCCATTCCCTGAGCTTGGGCTGATGGGTGCCGCCATTGCCACCACGATCGGTCGGGGCGCCGGTGTGGTCTACCAGCTAGCGATACTCTCATCCGGCAAGACCCGTGTGCGGATGACCCGTGGCTCCATGCGCTGGCACGGACCCACCTTCTGGAACATCTTGCGGGTTTCGTTTACCGGCATGGTGCAGTTCTTCGTAGCGACCGCCGCTTGGCTCGGCCTTACGCGGATCATTTCCCTGTTCGGCGAGACGGTGCTGGCGGGCTACACCCTTTCGCTCCGACTGATCCATGTCGCAATCCTGCCCTCTTGGGGCGTCAGCAATGCCACCGCGACACTCGTGGGCCAGAATCTCGGCGCTGAGCGCCCTGACCGGGCCGAACGCGCCGTGCTGCTGACCGGGCTGCTCAACTTTGCGATGCTGTCGGGAATAGCGCTGGGGTTTTGGGCGTTCGCAGAACCGATGGTCGGAGCCTTCACCTCGGATGGAGCGGTGATTGCGACTGGCACGCAGAGCCTCAAGATCCTGAGCACGGGCTACATATTCGCGGGATTCTCGATGGTGTTCGGGCAGGCCTTCAACGGGGCAGGGGATACGGCAACGCCCGCCTGGGTCAATTTCCTCTGCTACTGGTGCTGGCAGCTTCCGCTCGGGTACACGTTGGCCCGGCCCTTGGGCATTGGGGTCGAGGGCGTCTATGCGGCGGTTGTGATCTCGGGCGCGACTTGGGCGGTTGTCGGCTACATCCTGTTCAGGCGGGGCAAGTGGAAGCTGCACCGCATCTGACGCCGGGCACGGGGGCGCGCGCGTGTCCATGAGGGTCGCCCTGCGCGCTTGCGTCTTGGTGGTGGCGACGGTGGCCGCCTTGCCCGCGGCCCGGCTGGTCTTCTCCGAGCTGCCGGCCATCCCTGGCCGCGGATCCGTGCAAGGTGCCGCGATGTGCGTGGTCGAGGATCGCCTCGTCGTTTTGGGTGGGTTGGCTGGGCCGTCCGGCGCGACGGTGGCGGATGCGTGGATTCTCGATGGGCGCGCCGGAGAGTGGCGCAAGACGACCGGTCTTCCGCGGGCTGCCGCGTACATGGCTGTTGCGTGTTCGGGGGCCCAGGCCGCGGTCTTGGGTGGTGCTCCGGGGTCGGGAGAGGGCCCAATCGCAGCGGCGCATCGGCTCAGGCTGGACGCGGGCGAACTCTTGTACGAAGCGCTACCGGACCTGCCCGTCTCGGTTGCGCGCGGGGCGGCAGCGTGGTTGGGCGGTGTCCTGTATCTCCTCGAAGGCGGTGGCAACGTCGGGACCGGAGAGATCGAGGCGTCTCTGTGGTCCTTGGATATCGAGGCCCGCGGGCCGCGATGGGAGCGCAGGCAAGCACTTGTGGGTCCACCTCGGGAATCCCCGTCCCTGATCGAGCGTGACGGTGCCCTCTTGCTGATCGGCGGCAGGGGCTTGATCTCTGCGGTCGCCCCCTCTGGCGACTCGCACCGCTACGCACCGTCAGACGGATGGTCCTCACTCGCGCCCGCCCCGTTCGAGCTTGCGTCCGGCGCAGCAGCACCTCTCGGCTCATCCCACGTGGCAGTCGTCGACTCGCGTACTGGTCTGGTGGTCGCCTATCACTCGATCACTGACACGTGGGCGCAACTGGGCCGGGCTTCAGGCTTACACGGCCCGATCGTGATGGCCTCTTGGGATGGCGCGATTGTGCTGGCCGGTCTCGACAGCGAGTCTCGGCCTAGGCTGCTGGCGATGGAGGTCGACCCGCAGCCGTCGGGGTTTCGGCCAGTGGATTACGCGGCCCTCGCGTCGTACTTCGCCGTGCTCGTGATGATGGGGCTCTACTTCGCACGGAAGGGTACCAGCACCGAGGATTTCTTCGTGGCGGGCCGCCGGATGCCTTGGTGGGCAGCAGGGCTGTCAATCTTTGGCACGCAACTCTCCTCGATCAGCTTCATGGCAGTGCCGGCCAAGGTGTACGCCACGGACTGGGTCTACTTCCTGCTGCAGATGACGATCATCATGGTCGCCTTTCCGGTCGTGTTCTTCTACCTTCCGCACTTCCGGAAGTCCCCCATGACCAGCGCATACGAGTACTTGGAGAGCCGCTTCAATCTGCCTGTGCGGATGTACGCCAGCGTCTCGTTCGTGCTGTACCAGCTGGGGCGCATGGCGATCGTGCTGTTCCTGCCAGCCATCGCGCTGTCGACCGTCACGGGCATCAGTGTCTATGCCTGCATCCTGATCATGGGCGTGCTGTCGACCCTCTACACCGTGATCGGGGGTATCCGCGCGGTCATATGGACCGATGTCGTGCAGGTCTTCGTTCTGTACGGCGGGGCGCTCCTGAGCCTCGGCATTCTGATCGCCAAAACCGATGGCGGCCTGGGCGGGATCGTTGCGGCCGGCCTCGAGCACGACAAGTTCCACATGTTCAACTGGACTTGGGACTGGACGACCACCGCGGTGTGGGTTGTCCTGGTGGGGAACTTCTTCCTGAACCTCGTCCCGTACACATCGGATCAGGCCGTCGTCCAGCGCTACTTCACGACGCGCGACGAGAAGGCCGCGGCCAGGTCGATCTGGACGAATGCGGCCCTGCTGCTTCCGTCCACGCTTACGCTCTTCCTGCTGGGCACTGGACTCTGGGCCTTCTACCGCGCCAATCCGGGCTTGCTCGACCCGACGCAACCGACGGACTCGATCTTTCCGCTGTTCATCGCTCAGCAGCTGCCGGCCGGCGTTGCCGGCCTCCTCATCGCGGCCGTGTTCGCTGCCTCGATGTCAACCCTAGACAGCAGCCTCAACAGCGTCTCGGCGGCTTTGGTGACCGATTTCTATGCTCGCTTCCGGCCGGCCGCAACTGACGCTGCGCGACTCTGGCTGGCCCGCGGCCTGACGGCCGGCTTGGGCGCTCTGGCGACTACGACCTCGATCGTCCTCGCGACCTTCGATGTCGGGTCCCTCTGGGACACCTTTCAGGGAATGATGGGGTTGCTCGGCGGGGGGCTTGCGGGGCTCTTCGCCCTAGGTGTATTCTTCCCCAGCGCAAATGGCCGAGGGGCGATGACGGGCGCGGTCGCGAGCGTGTTCATCCTGTACTGGGTGCAGCAGCACACCGACCTGCACTTCTTTCTCTACGGGGCCGTGGGGATCCTCAGCTGCGTCGGCATTGCCCTGATCTCAAGCCCGATGTACGGGCGATCCCGGGCGTAAGTCACCCTTCGACCTCGGCGACGATATGCGCAGTGGTCGGAGCTCGCTGGCCCTGTCGGGCCGCAGCGAGTCTTGCGCCGGTCGGACCCCGCTACGCAAACAGTGAGTAGTTGCCCGCTGAAGGCTGGCACTCGGCAGCGCTTCTTCGACAAGCTGCACGTTCTGTCGGAGATGTTGTGATTCCCGGACTTGCGATGCGCTGCTGACTACCATCCTGAGCCCACCACGCTCACGCTCAGCCATTCCCGCGCACCAGCCCGCCCGGGCATCCCGCTCCGTGTCTGCCGACCGCGCGCTGTCAGGCTCCGGCGGGAGCCCACGCCAGATCTGCGCGTCTACAGGCCCGCCCACCGCCTCCAGCCCACGGACGGTTTGGTAGCATGTGCGCAGCCACTTCTCAGGAGGTCGAACCAATCATGAGATTTGCATTTGCTCCAATGCGCGGGCTCGTCTGCGCCGCGCTCCTGCTCGTTGCCGCAATTCCGGCAGCTGGGCAGATCTTCTCGGCAAGCGTAACGGGTCTGGTGACCGATCCAAACGCCGCTGTCATCCCCGGCGCAGAGGTCACGATTTCCAATGTTGGCACTCAGGACACCCGCTCAGCGTCAACGGGAGCCGAAGGTCGCTACAACTTCTCGAGCCTCTTACCTGGTGTGTACGAGTTGCGTGTCGAGTCACCCGGGTTCAAGAGCTTTGTGCGTTCAGAGATCCGGTTGCAGGGGAGCCAGGACGCTGAGATCGATGTCCAGCTCGAGTTGGGGGAGGTGACCGAAACGGTCGAAGTGACTGCCGAGGCGGTCATGCTCGATACCCAGTCGGCCAACCAGACTGCTTCGTTGGATCGCAGCGAGATTACGGAAATGCCGCTCAGCTTCCGTAATCCGCTCGCTCTTGTTCATACCAACGCTGGTGTCTTCTCAAGTTTCGCCAACAGTGGAAGACTCAAGATCCGTGACAGGGTCCGCGACCAGAACTGGGGTCTGTTCTCCATGAACGGCGGTCGTGAGGGGCAGAATACGATCCAAGTAGACGGCCTGAGCAATAAGGGCGGCGATTGGGGTTCGACATTCGGCACGCCCGGAGTTGATTCCGTCCAGGAAATGCAAATATCCCGAAACACGTATGACGCGGAATACGCGCGGACCGGCAACGGCGTCGTCAGCATAGTCACACGGGGTGGTTCAGGCGATGTCCACGGTTCCCTGTTCTGGTTCCTGCGCAACGACAATCTCGATGCGAACAGCTGGGCGCGTAACCGTGCCAACAATCCCCGGCCAGAGTTCAAGCGCAATCAATTCGGAGGCAACGTCAGTGGCCCGATGTGGAAGAGCAAACGGCTGTATGGAATGTTTGGTTTCGAGGGCACACGGATCCCTTCGGCTCAGTCGATATTGGTTTCCGTCCCTACTGCCCTTGAGCGACAAGGCGACTTTTCCGAGAGCTTCGACCGGGTCATGGGCCAGCCCAGCATGCAGCGGATCTTTGATCCATTCACGACTAGGCCGAACCCGGATGGACAGGGATTCGTTCGGGATCCGTTTCTGAACAACGTCATTCCGCAGAGTCGGATGGACACTGTCGGAAGCAATGTCGCGACCAAGCTCTATCCGGCACCGAACCAGGCGGGAGTGCCGATCACGAATGCCAACAACTTCTTCGGCACAGGCGGGCTCAACAACACGGCGGATCGTTACGACATCAGAGGAGACTGGGCGCAGAGCCAGAAATACAGCATGTTCCTCCGGATGACGCGCACACTGTTCGGCGGCACACGGCCTCGAATATTCAACACGGGCGGTGACACCGGTGATGACAACACTTGGCCGTACTACCAAGTCACGCTGAGCAACACGATCGTTCCGAGTCCGACATGGGTGATCAATGCTCTGGTTGGTGCCGGCGGGACAGTCCGCAACAGTACGGGGATCGGCACTGTCGACGGCTTTCAGCTAACGGATGTAGGCTACCCACAGTCGTTCCAAGACATGATGCAGACTACGAATACTGGCCAGTATTCGCCTGCGAACTACACCACAGTCGGGCGTTCGCGGAACTTCAAGAACGCTCGGAGGATTCTCTCCTTCTCGGTCAATGTCACCAACGAGCGGGGTGCGCACAGCCTCAAGTTTGGGATGTCCGGCGAAAATCTGCTGCATAACATCTGGAACGCGTACACGATCGCCACCAGCTTCAATCGTGGCATGACCTCCGGGCCAATAGCGGCAGCGGCGAGTTCAACGTCAGGCAATTCCATTGCGTCCTTGCTGCTTGGCACAGGGACGGGAGGTAGTACTCCGGTCCCAGTACCGCCTGCGACGAGCCAAAGGTACTTCGGCTGGTACGCTCAGGACACGTGGCGGGTGAACAGTCGGCTGACCCTTAATCTGGGGCTTCGCTATGAACTGCAGAATCCTCGGACGGAGCGCTATAACCAGCAGAACTATTTCGATTATGAGGCCAGTAGTCCCCTGAACGCCGTCACAACGTATGACCAGCTGCGAGGCGGCCTTGTATTTTCCTCGCCCAGTATGCGGGGACAGACATACCGGGACAACTTTGACCTGGCACCGCGTATCGGCATCGCCTATCAGGCCACCAACCGCCTTGTGATACGCGCTGGCTACGGCATTTCGTATTCGCGATCGTTCACCGACTCGGGTCCAAACGGCAACGATGGTTTCTCAGTCACCACACCTTGGATCGCGAGTCAGGCAAGCGACGGAATCACACCTGGGAATCCTCTCAGCAACCCATACCCGAACGGCCTTGACCCGGTTACGGGGGCGGCAGACGGGCTCCTTACCCGGGTGGGCAATAGCGTCACGGCTTGGCGGGCGTACAATCCCACTCCCTACCTTCAGAATTACAGCTTCGACCTCCAATACGAGGTTGGTTACGGCACGGTCGTCGAGGTGGGCTACACCGGCAACGTCGGGCGGAAGTTCTCCTACGGAGAGGCGCGGCGATACAACCAAATGTTCCCGGAGTACCTCAGCATGGGAGAGGATCTCAATAGCCGCGTGGCCAATCCGTTCCACGGGCACATCAACATCGGTGCCTTGCGTGGCGAGACGATTCCTCGACATCGCCTATTGCGGACACACCCGCAATTCATCAACGTCAACAGCCCGCGATCTGAGAAGGGGGCCAACTCCAGCTTCAACGCTTTGCACACGAAGCTAACGCGTCGATTCTCGGGTGGGCTCACACTGATCACCAGCTACCAGTGGTCGAAGGCTCTTGACAATGCTTCCGAAGATCAGGGGTGGTTCCTCTATGACGGTTTCCGCAACGTCTTCGATGCGGGAACGGAGTGGGGTGTCAGCGGACACGATCTTCCGCACGATTTCGTAACGAGCATGATTTACGAATTGCCGGTCGGCCAAGGGAGGAAGTTCGGGAGCGGCATGTCTGGAGTCGCCGACGCCGTGCTCGGCGGCTGGCAGGTCTCTGCCATCGTTCGGCTCGCATCCGGCAACCCTATTGGACTGAGGGCTCCCAACACCCTCGGCCCGTTTGGCTTCGGTGTGCAGCGGCCGATCATCAGTAACTACAAGGACTTGGAGGTCGCCAATCGCACACCGGAGCGTTGGTTCAACATAGACGCCGTCTCAGCCCCCGGCAAGTTCGAGATAGGGTCGGCTCCTCGTTACCTGCCGAACATCCGAATCGACGGTACTACGAACGCGGACATCGCCATCATGAAGAACTTCTATGTCGGGGAGTTGCTGCGTGTGCAATTCCGTGCGGAAGCCTTCAATCTCGCGAACACGCCCCAGTTCGGTATGCCAAGTACCGGTGCTCAAGCGACGGTCGGATCGGGCGCATTCGGGACGGTGCGCGACACGTTCGTGAACGACGCGCGATCTCTTCAGTTCGGGTTGAAGGTGTATTTCTGACACCGCTGTGAACCGTGGCGCACCGGCATCCCGGCTGAAGTTTCGGCCGGAGGGCTTCTCGAGGCCCGGCGACTGACCCTGTCAGCAGGTGTTGCGCTGGCTAGCGCCCCTTGCCAAGCGACGCGTTTCTTGCGGGCCTGGCTGGGGGTTGCCTGCCAGAGGCAATCCTCAATCCGGACTCGGCTTGACTCCACTCAGAGGCCAAACCGGCGGTCGCCTGGACAGTGTGGTGCGGGAAGCGTCGGTCAGCGTGGGTAGCGCGCCAATCTAGAGCACCACGCATGCACCTGCACCGATAGTCTCAGCGCGGGTGCCGGGTAGGGATGCGATGCGGAAGGCTGACTACTCACCCAGCCCGAAGACAAACATTGACGAGCCCGCGTTCAGGGCGATGTACTGCTCGTCATTCGCAGTGAATGTGATCGGTGAGGAGGCCATCCTGCCGCCAAGGTTCAGGGTCAGGAGGTTCTTGCCGGTGAACGAATCCAGCACAACCATGTAGCCTCGCATCGTGCCGGTCACGAGAATGTCCCCATCGGTCGAGAGGATTCCGCATTCGCCTGCGCCAGAGAGCTTGAACTCCCACTCGAGGTCCCCTGTATCCGGAGACAGCGCGCGGATAGCCCCGCTGCCCTGCTGCTCCGCGCTGTCCTTCATTGTGTTCGGCCAGATGCCGTGGGGCACGCTGCCCACGTATCGGTTGCCGCGGACGTACAGCGGATCACCCTTGTGGAAGAGGCTGGAATACTCCCAGCTCGAGACGTAGAACAGGTCCGTGCGGGCACTGTAGGCTGGCGAGTACCAGTTCGTGCCCCCTTGGACCGCTGGCCAGACGCGGACTCCCTCCCGCGTCGGGGACGCCTCCGGAATCTTGATGGGCCGGCCGTTTTCGTCGAGGCCCTCGGCCCAAGTCACCTTGACGAAGTTCTTGCCGTGCAGGAACTCACCGGTGGCGCGGTCGAGCACGTAGAAGAAACCGTTGCGGTTGGCCCAAAGCATCAGCTTGCGCTGCTCGCCCTTCCACTCGCGGTCCACAAGTACCGGTATCTGCACAGAATCCCAGTCCCATTCGTCGTGCGGAGTGAACTGGAAGTACCACTCGAGCTTGCCGGTGTCGGCGTTCAAGGCAACTACGGAGTCTGAGTAGAGGTTGTCGCCGAGACGCACATCGCCGTTCCAGTCCGGGGCCGGGTTCCCGACGCCCCAATAGGTCAGGTTGAGCTGGGGGTCGTAGGAGCCCGTGACCCAGATCGAGCCGCCACCCCGCTTCCAGGAGTCGCCCGACCAGGTCTCGTGACCGGGCTCGCCGGGCCCGGGAATCGTGTTGAAGCGCCACACCTCGTCGCCGGTGGCGGCATCGAAGGCGGCGATGAAGCCACGGATTCCGTACTCGCCGCCCGCGGAACCGATGATCAGCTTGTCCTTGACGACCAGCGGCGCGTGAGTGAGGGAGTACCCTCCCGTGGGATCTACGATCTGCCGGGTGAATATTACGGCACCCGACTTCGCGTCCAAGGCCACAAGCTTGCCATCGATCGTGCCCATATACAGCGTGTCGCCCAGAATGGCTAGGCCGCGGTTTACGCGCCCGCAGCAGACGTTGACCTTGTCGGCCAAGATGTGGGTGTACTCCCAGTAGCGCCTTCCTGTGACCGCGTCTAGCGCGACCACGTCGTTCGGCATCTCCACGACGTACATCACGCCGTCAACCACTATCGGAGTCGACTCGAACTTCTCGAGCGACCTGGCCTGGAAGACCCACTTCAGCTCAAGGCCGGCCGCATTCTCACGGTTGATCTGCTTGAGCGAGGAGTGGTGCTTGCTGGCGTACGTTCCGTTGTAGGTCAGCCAGTTGCCCGGCTCGCTGGCGGAGTTCAGGATGCGCTCATAGGTCACCTGGGCGCTAAGGCTGCACGCCGCGAGCGCGGTGCACAGGGCGAGTCGGCGAAGATCACTGCTGTTCATCGTTGGGGCCTCCCAGCCGGAGTGTCGCCAAGTATGCGATCAGGTTGTCGAAGTCGTCACCTTGGATACGGCCCTCGAAGGTTGGCATGGCGGAGGATCGGTCGACCTCAACCGCCTCGAGTTCCGTCTTCCGGAAGGATCGCAGACGGCCGGCGGCGTCCCTGAGCTGAATCGAGAAGGTGTCCTCGTTCATGCGCAAGCCCGTGATCTGCTTGCCACCCTCCGGAGTGACATTGGCCATCCAATGCTGCGGAAGCACATCCGCGTCCGGTTCTAGGATGGCCGCCTGCAGATGCCCCATCGAACGGATCGCTCCGATGTCGGTGAGGTCTGGGCCCAGGCTCCCGCCCTCACCCCTTATCTGGTGGCAGACCGCGCAGCCGTTCGCCGCGTATACTGCTTCGCCTTTCGCCGGATCGCCGCTGATCTGCTCCGCGGCTCGCCCGGCGCTGAGGGACCTCACAAAAGCGACCAGCTGCCACATCTGGCGACCGTTGAAGAAGATGCCAGGCATCTCCGTTCCGGGAATCCCCTCGGAGATCGTCGTGAACAGGCGGCTGTCGGACGATCCGTGGCGGAATCGGCCGGTAGTGAGGTCGACGCCACGCCCGCCCTCGCCTTCGATGCCGTGACACACGGCGCAGTGGGATCGGTACAGCCTGCCACCCGCAGCGACGTCCTCCTCCGACGTGTATGGGTTGCGGATGGTCTGATCCGCCTGCTGCTGCTCCGGCTCTGGCGCCGCCATCAGGCTGGCAGTTGCCAAGAGCACCAAGATTCTAAGTTGTCTCAATGCTTTCCCCCGGGTCATGCGAGACCCGGAAGCCATTCTAACCCCAAGGACCGTTTGCCTCCGAGATCTACGACGGGCCTCTCGGTTGGCCTGTGGTCGCTGAATGAGTTCGGTGCGGGGCG
>JAJDWM010000368.1 GCA_022825595.1 Bryobacterales bacterium
AGGGCCGCCCTCGAAGCGTCTTCGCTCAGGCCAACCATCTGCGGCGAGAGCTCTATCAGGTCGAGAGCAATTCCACGGTCGTGCTGTCGTACGACGACGGGGTCGCAATTCTGGAAGGAAGCTGGAATCTCCCGCACAATTTCCAGGATCTCCGGGTGTTCGGAGCGGAAGGGAGCCTATACATGACCCGTGCCGGCGTTGAACTGCGCAAGGGCCTGAACGGCGTCCCCGAAACCGTTCGTCCCACGCCGCTTGCACACGAGAGGAGCAACCCGATCACGTATATCGTCGATCGCATCCGGCGAGCTGTCCCTGATGACAACATCACGGCGCTGGACATGAATGTGGGGGTGATCGAGATTCTGGACGCAGCTAAGGAGTCGATTCGTACCGGTCGCTCGGTCCCGCTGTAGAGTCAATCATGGGCCACCACGGAGGCGGACAAGCCGGGCTGTGCGCTTTGAGCACTCGGTCACCTCTCATGCAGTCGCCCCTTGGTGTCGCCGCAGCATCGGCAATCTCGGATCGGGCAACGGCCCAGAGAAGTCGCTGACAAGTGGGCTGAGTGCGCTAGACTCGCTGGCTCGATCGTTTCGCGGCTGGTGTCGATTGCGTCGCTGGCTACGGCCAGGCCTCCACAAGAATCGACCAGAACATCGTCTACGCGATGCAGTGGCGGGCTTGCAATGCTGATGGATGTCCACTATCCGGACCGCTCGAAGGGTTCAAGCATCGTTACCATTCCGGGCAGTGGCCGGCACTCCCTGCTCGCGCTCAGCGCACCGCAGCAGAAGGCGGTGGATATGTTCGGTCTTCGGCTCGTAGGCGCGGGCTACGCCGTGTTCGCAGCGAATCATCGCACGGCGCCGCTGAACAATGGTCCCGCTCCGCTGGAGGGTGCGGGGGGACGGTGCGTTTCGTGTGCCACTATGCAAGACGGTCGGGATCGATCCCGTCAGGATCGGGGGCGTTGGTGGCTCGTCCGGCGGGCACCTGACGCTGATAATCGGACTCCGAAACTCCCTATTGGATCCCGATGCCTCGGCCCCGGTGAACAGCGAGAGCAGCAAGGTGCAATCCCTCGTGCCGTGGCCACCGCACATCAACCAAATCTTGCACAACGGGCGCTACGGCCTCGGGACGCGGGTAATGGCACGAGACCCGAAGACTCGACGGTCCCGATCCAGCACGCGGAACCCTTGGCGGAGACGATGCGACGGTCGGGTGTGACCGCGGAGGTGCTGATTGTCCCAAGGGGCGGCCTCGGCGCATCATTCCCTGGCAAGGCAGCCGCCACGCACGCCTGGCCTGTGGCAGCCGTCGACTGGTTCGACCGTCACTTGCGTAACTGATGCAGCGTCACCTGCCGCTCCTTCAAATTCTGTGGCCGCAAGATCCCCTGCCCTGTTCTTGGCCCGCAATGCCGATGTCGGCTTCACACGACGGAGCCTTGCTCGCCCGTTGAGGCCCGGGATCGTAGGGCGCCGGGCCGGGAATGCATCGGCGCCCAACCGCGGCAATCGTGGTCGGGTGCGTTCACGATTGCGAAGGGCAAGTCCGACACGCGGGTAGAATCCACTGATAGTGGCGGAATACGACGCAATCGCCGAAGAATACAGGGATTCCAAGCAGATCCGGTTCCGGGGAGTCATAGAGCGCTTCACGCTCTTTCAGATCCTTGGGGACATTAATGGAAGTCGGGTGCTGGACTTGGCCTGCGGTGACGGCTTCTACACTCGCCTCCTCAAGCGGGCCGGTGCGGCTGCTGTCACTGGCATAGACATATCGGCCGAAATGATTCGTCTCGCGAAACAGGCTGAAGCAGAGCACCCGCTGGGTTGCACATACCTGCAACGCGACGTCGCGACGTTCGAGGCCTCCGCCACAGTCGATGTCGTCGTGGCCGTGTATCTACTCAACTACGCCAAGACCGCGGAACAACTGCTACGGTTCTGCCAAGTCTGCCATGACTCCCTGCGGCCGGGAGGACGGTTAGTGGGCTTCAACGACAACATCCAGAATCCGCCCAAGGGAACGGTGTCGTGGAAGGAGTACGGACTCGCGAAGGCGTGTCGGCCCGATCCGGTTGAGGGGGATGTAATCCGCTATAGCATCACCAACAGCGACGGTCGGCGGTTTGAGCTCGACAACTTCTACCTCTCGCCGAAAACCTATCGCAGCGCGTTCCGCGACGCAGGCTTCAGGGAGTTTCGCTGGCATGACGTCTCGGTACATCCGGCGGAGCGGAGCAACCCTCACTGGGATCGCTTCGTGGCTGATCCTCCGGTCCTCCCGTTCTCGGCGATTCGTTGAACTCGCCGTTCGAAGAGTCTGTTTCTCTTTGGATGGCTCGACTTCCAACCGGCAGGAGCAAGAGCTCCGGGCGATCCGTGTCCGGCCGAAGACGCGGGCACACAGTCACCAAGACCGCTCC
The DNA here is from genome assembly GCA_022825595.1 of Bryobacterales bacterium. Taxonomy (GTDB): domain Bacteria; phylum Acidobacteriota; class Terriglobia; order Bryobacterales; family UBA6623; genus VXMF01. The sequence continues at coordinate 2,435 of JAJDWM010000368.1, forward strand.
GAGAGGGTCGATCGCCAGAATTCCCTTTCCGCTGTGAGGCCGAAGCCTGGGGAAGACAGCCCAGTCCGCCAGTAGCACATCGTAAGACTTCAAAGCGCCCCGTGGAGGGGCGGCCGTTCGCCGATACCCTCTTGGAATAGGACGAAGCGATCAGTTCGCGTCTGTGCAATCGCTTGGGCCTGGCACAGCGAAGCACGCCGGGAGAAAGACTTCCGGGGAGTACCGACCGGGATCCCGATTGCGTCCGGCACGGCAGGTGCCTCTTGGATCCCTCTGGGGCCGGGTCCGGGAGGAGTGCGGTGTGTGCGGCGGCCTCCGGACTTCAATGCGACAAGACACGGTCCAAGGCTGGTTCCGAGACTCCACCCGCACGGACCCCCCGGGAGCAAACTACGGTCGGATCCAGAACCAGTGACGCTTCTCGATTTGCGTTGGCCCTTGGCACGCAGATTCCACTCAGGAACGCCTGAGCAACCACGGAGACCGCCTGATGGATCCGACAGTTGTGGCGCCTCACCTCCATCACCTAGGAATCTGCGGCCCCACTACGGTGTCTGCAAGTGAACGAGGCCAACGTCGTCATTCCCGAAGAAGTCCCACAGAGGAATCACGACTGGCTTGTACTTCGTTGAGGCCACGACCGACACGAACCGCTTGTCAGCGGTGACCACGGATCCGCCGATTCGAATCGCAAGTGCCAAGTACATGCAATCGTATGCGGGATGGCCTAGCTCGAGTGCGATTCGTAGTGCGTCTACGCATATCGCCTCGTCGTCCTTCCACTCAAGGGACATTCCTTCCACCTCGGCGACCAAGCGGTGGGCGTCAAATCCGTCCAGGGATCCCGAACGTGCTATGCGCCACAAGGCATTGGTGACCTCCGACACCAACAACCGAGGCGCATGCAGTTCGTAGGACCTGTCGAGAAGCTGCATCGCGATCATGGAGTCAGACTCGGGAACCAGCCACTTGACTGCGACACTGCCATCAATGACGATTCGCATTGTCACCTGCCGTGGTCGCGATCCCGGTCTTTTCGTATCAGAACTTCGCTAGGAGTGGACGGACCTTTTAGCGTGATGTCCTTGTGTAGGTGCTTGATCCGTGCTATGAAGACGCGTCTCTTGGCATCCATATCGTTCTCAACGGCTGCTCTCAGGATCTGCCGGACCTCCCCCTCAAGCGACCTTTCGTTGATCTCGGCACGTGCCTTCAATAACTTCATCACGGAATCGTCGAGCCGGCGTACCGTTATCGTGGCCATGAGGACACCTCGTTTGCTAGTGCATTCACTATGCTAGCAAAATCGAAGCATAATCAATGCACTGTGAGTGACAAAGAGAATACTTGGGACGGGCAGCTGGCTCATTCGGCAACGGTCGCACGCCTGAGAGCCAGCGCGTAGGCAGATTCGGGTGATAGCTGCCACCAACAATCTGCCGCGGACCGCGACGGCCGGCCCACTGGGCGCTGGGTGGGTGCATCATCCGGGCGTGGGCAAGGGCCCGCTGCCGCCGACGTGGCTCGCTTGGTGGGATTCGGTACTGATCGATTCGATTCGGTAGCAAACCAACGTGATCCAACATCGCGCCGTATTCCTGTAGCAAGAACCGGCGACAGACCATATAAGACCTCGTCGAACGCACTCCTGCGTACCGTCGTGACGACCGCGCGGCCCCGGTCCAGGGCCTTTCCAATTGACTCTAT